>CAYUES010000088.1:0-1543 GCA_964443885.1 uncultured Pseudomonadales bacterium | reverse complement strand
CAGCTGGAGATGAAAGATATATATATCCAAACACATGGCTTATGTTACATGAACCATGGTTTGGCGGGAACGATCTTAAAGCAAGTGAGCTAAAGACAGATCTTCAGCATAACGAGCATCTAGGAAAGCGGTTTTTCGAGTTATACGCAAAGTATATCGAACTCGACATAGAAGAATTAAAGGCAGAGATAAAAGGTGGAAATGTTTATCTTGATGCCAAAAAGAGTATAGAATATGGTTTCGCAGATAGTATTGTCTCTGTTTCTTAATTTGATTTCAGTAAGCCCATCTCCGCTCTGTGGAGGAAATGTAACCGAGATAAGTAACTTCTCTATTTATGGAGTAAGTGGCCCAGAGGCAGCAAAGGTATATCCTTTGTTGAATCTTGCGAAAAATAACATAACGAGTCCGGGTATTTTTTACAAAGAAGGGCGCCGCATAAATTATGAAAAAATAGTGGTTTGCTTTGTTGATATGGAAGATGTCAACAGTGCCCTGTTTTTGGGGAAAAAGGTAAATCTCGTTGCAGCATCACAAAAAAACATAATGTATCTTTCAAAAAAAAGAATGGAGCATAGCGCGCTCAGTGGTGATATCACTCACGAACTGCTTCACATGACAGATTTGTATGATGACGAGGTAACGGTTTCTAGAGAAGAGTTGGAAATTTGTTTAGCCCAAGTTGGTAAAGGCAGAGAGGATCTTTGTAATTAATATGATTTCGTATAGGGGCAATTGTGCGATTACTCATTTTAGGGTGTCATGGACATGATGACGGCATCGTGCAAATGTGCAGCGGAACATCCAGCGTTTTGCTTGATTTAGACGCGGTTCACCCGAATGATATAAAAACAAATAATTTTCTATTTCGCTTGAACAAACTGGATCGTGTGCCAGCAACAGATCACAACAAGGTAGTATCAATAATCCGGGCAATTGTTGAATCTGGATACATCGATCAGCAAACATATAAAGTGTACGAGAAATACATTCAAATGCACAAAGCCTGCGGAATGTATATATATATGAGGAAAGAATGAAAAGCAAGTTCCCACAGGCTCAGCCGTCCTTGGCGCAAGCAAGTAAAAAAACACAAGATTTAGAGGTAACCAGGTTTGAATTGCTTGAACTCCTAAAGTCATTTGGTGTAGAAATCAAACAGTACGGTACGGTTGGCTCACGGACTCCTAGCGACAAAAAAGCTTTGCTTGAATTGATAAACAAAATTCAATCTTTTTCAGGCACCTTAAATGAGTTGTCTATGTCAGAGGGCAGTCAGAGTATAGCTATTACAGCACTACACTGTCTTTTGATTCAGAATGACAAAATCAACACTCTATTGTTGCAAAATGCTTCTTTGAACAAGAGGTTGAAGGATTTGGAAGATGCGAAGGATACCATTCGGAGCGATGTCGGACATGAGAGCCCAGATGGCGATCAGGGCAGCCCCGATAGCAATAGCCAAACTGGCTAGTATTGGTGATTTGACGCAAGCTGGTTCCAAAGTAAAATGCAAGTGCCCCCTTCACTCAAATGGCCAAGA
>CAYUES010000087.1:0-1589 GCA_964443885.1 uncultured Pseudomonadales bacterium | reverse complement strand
ACTCAGCCGCAATTTGAGAAATTGTATAGTTGCCCTCCAAGTAACTAGGCATCTTGTACTGAAAACTAGCTTCCTTAGCGTTCTGGCCAAACGTTCGATCAATAATTTGACCGGGATCAATGTATAAATCATAGATCGGATTGGCTAAACTTATCAAACCTGAAAACTTTCGTTGCACTACTGCATCTTGCTCCAGAATTTTAGTCACCTGCAGTAAGTACTCGACAGATTCTTGAAGTTTACCCTCATGAATAATATCCATATTATCTTTGCTTGTGTGATATTCAGGATATGGCCAGCGAGATAGAGAAGGCATCGGGATGTTGTACCCTGGAGCCTCAAAAACAATTTCATCGTTGCCAGCAGATTCGCGGAAGTTACAGACACGGTGATCATTTGTAAATGAGTTGAAAGCAAGCTGGCAGACCAGGTCGAAGTAGGTATCGCCCTGCAGTGATTTTTGTAAATTCAAACTATTGTCATTACCAAGCATCTCTAAAAATAAGCCGTACTTTAGTTGTGAACGCTGTTTGGCTGTTAAGTCATTGAGATAGAAAACTGAACCCACAATTTCCTGCGTTAAAATCATTCGGTAGGTATACTTTCTTTTTGGATACTTTGCCTTGATTTCTTCCAGAAGCCTGATTCCAACTGCGCAACCTGCCACATCATCATTTGCTTGTCCTGCATGATCAATGTGACCAGCAAAAATAATAGATTCTTCGAGCTCACCTTCCAAAACAAACTCTCTGACAAGCATCTTGCCAGCACTAAAAGTAGTTTGAATATCTACTTCGTACTCACCTTCTTCGAGAGAATTATAGAGATCTTGCGGCATACAAAATCCCCAACCCTTTTCCCAAGGCCGATACATGAGGCGAAAATGAAAAGGAACCGCATCAGGTTGCGTTTGTGCCGTAAAAATATGTTTCCGTAGTTCTGGCAAGGTGATTTTACCTGCAAATGATCCACAATGAGTAATTACACCTAACGGGTGAGCCATTCCATCATAAATTACTTTGCCGTTACGGCTCAGTACTGCTTTTTGCACTTCCCACTTTTGTGGTATCTCCCAACCATTAAACTTGGTGCCAGATTTGAAGAAGTGATCTTTGACCGTAACACTACTGTGCGTGGCAAGCTGATCTACTGCTGTATCTAAGTCATCACACACAAACGCGCGTCTCAGTAAAAAAACCTCATCAATCATTTTAGAGATACTCTTTTGTTTCATATTACTTTACTTTCTGTAAGAAGCTGTTGAATTTGAACATCGTTTAAGTAGTTGCCTGAGTTTGAGGAGTAGACTAAATCTGTAGTTACTTTTTTAAACTTGGAAGTAGGCTGATTCATTTTTAATCCCATCAGTTCGGTTCGTGGATGTACAACATACAGGGAGTCACTTTCATATAAATTCGCCAACTCCTCTTGCACAACTAGTTCCTCATGCAGTTTTTCACCAGTTTTTGAACCAATTTCTTGTATCTTAATCTTACTTGTCGAAACTTTAAATTTTTTGGCATACAGGTTCATAACAGCTTGCGCTAAGTCAATAATTTTCAAGGTAGGCATTTTGAGAATAAATATTT
>CAYUES010000086.1:0-1689 GCA_964443885.1 uncultured Pseudomonadales bacterium | reverse complement strand
CTACGTTTCTGAGTACACCGTTTCTGTTGTTGCTCTTCCTTCTGAAGATGCAAAAGGCAAAATCATTGGTAAATCAGGCCGCAACATCAATGCGTTCGAGCGTGCCACTGGTGTCGACGTCGATCTCGATATGTCACCAACCGAAGTCCGTCTCTCCTGTTTTGATCCAGTCCGTCGCGAAATTGCTCGCATCTCACTCGAGCGTTTGGTAAAAGATGGTCGTATCCAACCTTCTCGCATTGATGAAGTGGTAGCTCGTGTCAAAAGTGAGATCGAAAAAATTACTTTTGAAGCAGGCAAAGCCCTTTGTCACGAACTTGGTATTTATAACTTGCCAGTCGATTTGATGAAGATGATCGGTAAGTTCAAGTATCGCTTCTCATACGGCCAAAACCTAATTGCCCACACGTTAGAAGAAACACGGATTGGTATCAAACTCGCTAGTGAACTCAAGATTGACGTTAACACCGTCAAACTTGGTTGTTTACTCCATGACATCGGTAAAGTTTCTGAAGAAGCTGAAGGTAGCCACGTCGAGCTCGGTATCAAGATTGCCAAGCGCTTCAACTTGCCACAGCCAGTTATCGACTGTATTGCTCAACATCACGAAGATGAACAGTTCTCTGGTCCTGAACAAATGGTGGTCTACATCGCTGACGCAATTTCAGGTGCTCGCCCTGGTGCTCGCTACGAAAACTACGATGAGTACATCAAGCGTCTCCAAGGCTTGGAAGCAATTGCCACCAAGTATCCAGAAGTCGATCAAGCCTACGCAATTCAAGCTGGCCGCGAACTGCGTGTCTTACTGAAGCCTGCCGAGTCTAAAGATGACGACGTGATGGTCTTAAGTCTCAAAATTAGAGATGAAATTAAGAACACAATGACGTATCCTGGTACAGTTACCGTGACCGTGTTACGCGAAACCAGACATCAAGAAGTAGCGAAGTAAAGGGCTCTAAATAATGTTTACTGCATTACTCATCATTCAGATTATTTTATCGGTATGTTTAGTCGTGTTCATCCTTTTGCAAGCGCAAGGCTCTGGCTTAGGAGCAGCTTGGGGCGGCGGTGGCGAGACATATCACACACGCAGAGGCATCGAAAAAGTTGTCTTTACCGGCAGCATTATTGCCTTGGCGTTATTCACCATTAACTCGATCCTGCTCTTAGTGGTATCATAGAGTCACTTCATGCGTAAATTTTATTGGTACTTCACAGCCTTTTTTAAGAAACACGGTTTTATTATTGTTACCTCTTTGATTATTGGTATTATCTTGTTTTGGTTTTTACTGCCGCCGGCCTTAAATAGTTTTGCAGTCAGTAAACGCCACTACATCGGGTTTGTGGGAGACGCTTCATTGACCACCCTACCAGATGTGATTAAGGATCAGCTTAGCATTGGTTTGACGGTGACTACCGTGGACGGCGAAGTCCAACCAGCTTTGGCTGAACGCTGGACCGTTGAGCAAGACGGCACAGCCTACCGTTTTCTCCTCAAGAAAAATATTGTCTGGCAAGATGGCACTACGGTTACTCCAGATGACATTCAGTATAGTTTTCCTGATGTGCAAACTATTACCACACCAAACGACATTGTATTTAAACTGCCTACACCTTTTGCACCATTCCCAACTTCTGTTTCACAACCATTATTCAAAGAAGGTACGTTAAAGGGTCCGTTATTTATAA
>CAYUES010000085.1:0-1866 GCA_964443885.1 uncultured Pseudomonadales bacterium | reverse complement strand
TCTCACAAATCGCTATGCAAAAGTAACAGTACCTAATACAACCTCCGATGTACTAATGTGGTTATTTGGTTTCTTCTTAGGAGATGGATTCTTTGGAGGAAAAACACCAAAAGGTGAGTACTCTAGAGTAGAATTGGCTATTCCTGAAGAAGAAGAAGCACTGCGTGTCATTGTAGCTGCGATGGTTCAAGATTTATTTGGTTATAAGTTACTGCAAACTGCCAAAGATCGAGTTGTTTTAAACTCACAATTATTTGTTGATTTCTTTAAACAAAACGGTTTTTCGGGCACTGCGTTTACAAAAAGAGTGCCTGACTGGGTATTTTCTTTACCAAAGTCTCAAAGGCTGGCTTTTATAGGTGGATATTTTGATGCAGATGGCGGAATTAGAAAAGCAGAGACACATAGAGGGCTTGTAGTGACTAGTGTCTCAAAAGATTTACTAGGTGATTTTAAGATGCTGGCTCTCTCCTGCGGTTTACATGTTTCTCAAATCTGGCAGTTCTCCTCAAACTACACCTATAAAAATGAAATAAAAGTGAACTCCGGGTATCGTTTGCAGATTTCTGGAGCAATTGAATCTGTGGGGAGCAAGATGGCTCGTAAAAACTCCTTAATGACAGCACGAAAATATATACATAACTTTTCAAGTGCTAAAGGTACTAAATTTTCCAGTCATACTAGCGAGCATATTGGGTTTGCCCGAATAAAAAGTATTGAACCGATTGGACTTGAAGAGGTTTATGATATAGAAGTCGATGGGTATCATAACTTTGTGGCTAACGGTATTGTGGTACATAATTCTGAAGTGGTTTACGGCTCACTTAAAGATGTTTTCGCCAAAGACGGTGTGGTTTTCTTATCAATGGATGATGGCTTGAAACAGTATCCAGAGCTCGTCAAAGAATACTTCGGCAAAGTTATCCCAAGTGGTGACAATAAATTTTCTGCTCTCAACACTGCTGCGTGGTCTGGTGGTTCGTTTGTCTACATTCCCAAAGGCGTGAATGTGCGGATGCCACTCCAGACATACTTCCGGATTAACTCCGAAAATGCTGGTCAGTTCGAGCGTACATTAATAATCGTTGATGAAGGGGCAAAAGTTCACTATATTGAAGGCTGCTTTACCGCAGGCACTAAGATATTGACTCAAGAGGGCTTGGTAGCGATTGAAGATGTCACAACGCGAGATAAAGTCCTCTCCCACACAGGTACATATCAAGAAGTCGGGCATACTCAAGTACGTCCATATTCTGGACAACTGTATTCTGTTGTTGTCCGAGGTCAACCATCTGAAGTGATTGAAGCGACTGAAGAACATCCGTTTTTGGTTGTAAAACGTACTAGAGCAAACGAGCGTAATAAAGACTGGAAAACAGAGTGGCTACCTATCAAATCTGTAACAAAAGGCGATTATCTTTGTACTCCAATTGATCAAACTCAAGATATTCAAGATTTTCGAACGTTCCCAATTCTACGTGGAGCTGGCCGACATGGCTGGGTTGAAGAAGATTTTAAAGTACCATGTACACCAGAACTATTTCGTTTGATTGGTTATTACTTGGCTGAAGGCAGTATTAGTGCGGGTCATTATTTGAATTTTTCTTTTAACGAAAATGAGCGTGAATATATCGAAGATGTAAAAAAGCTGCTAGGAGAAGTTTTTAAAGAAACCCGTTTCCATGAAGCTGCACACGAGAAAAATCACGGTGTGAACGTTGTGGTACGTTCTACAAAGCTGTGTCGCTTTTTTGAACAATTTGGAACACATGCTTCCAGTAAAATCTTGCCAAGATGGGTACTTCAAGAATCGACAGTTAAGCAGCAGCAGCTGTTAGTAGGGTGGTACGCAGGTGATGGCAGTTA
>CAYUES010000084.1:0-2032 GCA_964443885.1 uncultured Pseudomonadales bacterium | reverse complement strand
GATTCCACGGCCGGTTGAACCTTTGCCACCTGATTGCCATTCTTTCAAGACGTTTTCATAGGCACGGTGCGTGTCTAACGATAAAACAATTAGTTCATCAATAATAATTTTTGCGCGATCAGGTGTCACAGTAACGGCATCAACTTGTGCTAGTTCTGCCAAAAAATCACCAGGATGAAGCACCATCTCTTTTCCCAATACCACAGTCGCGCCTGCAATAAAAATTCCTGAAGGTAGCTGATGAAAAGAGATCCTCTCACCAGTACTAAACTCTACGGTGTGTCCAGCATTGGCCCCTCCGTTATCCCGATAGACAATCACGGGACCTTGTTGACTCAGTTTGTGAACCACCATATCTACAATCCGACCTTTACCTTCATCTCCGTATGCTCCTCCACAAAAAGCATATGTTTTGGGACGTGTTGTAGCACGTTTAATCTTGGTCTGAGTGCTCATAGTGCTCCTTCTCGTAGATAAGTAGTAACTAGCATAATACCGCGATTAGTTAGCTGAGGTGCTAAGCCAAGATATGTTTCTGGTCGTAGTTGTCGCAAAGTCTCCTTTACTTTTTCTGGCTGATCGATGGTGGCAATAAATGCATGTAAGTCTTTTTTAGTCAGTTGTTTGTTTTGTGAAAGTACTCGCAGTTTTTCATACCCGTTCAAATCTCCTTGAGTACGTAGTAAAACTTGGAATGCTTCAGTCAAAACTTCCCAATGTTGGTCTAAATCATCACGCAACTTAGTCTCGTTAACTGAAATTTTTGATAAACCTTTTAGTAATGAAGTATATGAGAGTTTGCAAAATCCAAGTGCGGTTCCCCAGCTACGTTTGACAGTACTATCTGATAGATCTCGTTGTAATCGTGAGATTGGCAACTTAGCAATGAAGTGATTAAGAAGAGTGTTAGCCATTCCAAGATTACCTTCACTGTTTTCAAAATCAATTGGGTTGATTTTATGTGGCATCGTTGATGAACCAACTTGTTCAGTTTCTGCTTTTTGAATGAAGTAGCCATCGCTAATGTATCGCCAAATGTCTTGGTTTAAATCTAAAAGAATCGAGTTGATGCGAACTACACTACTAAAAAATCTCGTATAACTTTCGGCTGGCAAAATCTGTGTTGTAAAGAGATTCGGCTGCAGACCTAAGCTGCTGATAAAGTTGCTACTCAAGTCTTCCCAATCACTCGAATTAGCAGGTAATGCCACCAGCTGTGCATTATAGTTGCCAACGGCACCGTTGAGTTTGCTCTCAATTTGTAGGGACTCAAGGATCTGTACTTCAGTTAGTAAACGCACTGCAAAGTTAACAAACTCTTTACCAACCGTAGTGGGAACAGCCACTTGTCCATGAGTGCGTGCAAGCATCGGTACAGCTAGATACTGTTTAGCAAGTTTGGCCAGTTGTTTAAGAATCATCTGTAGGTGAGGGACAATAATTTTTTGCTGCGCAGTTTTGAGCATCAGAGAATAACTCAACGAGTTGGTATCTTCGCTCGTTAATCCCAGATGCACATATGAGGCAAGCGGGGAGTGTACTTCAAGTAAAAAGTCGCGTAAAAAATACTCAACAGCTTTTACATCATGCTTTGTTTTTGCTTCGTGCGCTTTAACTTGTTCAGCTTGTTGTACAGTAAAGTCAGCCACGAGTTGCCGTAGTTTTTCTTGTTCTTTAGAGGTGATTTTGGGAATCAAGCGCTGTTGTGAGATAAAGATCAAGTACTCTACTTCAATTAATAAACGATGTTTAATCAATGAAAATTCAGAAAAAATTTGAGAGACTTCGTTTAGTTGCGAAGAATAACGACCATCTAAAGGAGATAATGCGTTTAGGGCAAACTGAGTGTATGTCAACTGATTTGTACTCTCGGTCACTACAAAAATTATACAATAAAAATGATAACTAAGTGGAGCAAATTGATTACAGTACTATGAAAAACAATTCGTTTATGATCTAATTACTTATGCTTAACACACTACTAGCTCTTTCAACCCTTCCAATTTATCTCACCTACGATGATGTCCTGCTC
>CAYUES010000083.1:1284-2041 GCA_964443885.1 uncultured Pseudomonadales bacterium | reverse complement strand
TGATTTTTCTTCCGTTGCCAAGCCCTGATCCATGACATAATTTCCAAAACTAAAATAACTCCCATCAAGTACATCCAACTAACTTTCATCAGCGCCACGTGCATAAATATCAAAAGCAGCGCCACATAGGTCAGTTTATGGAGCCGTTTCCACCATTTTCCTAAGAATTTTTGAGACAAGTCATTTGAAGTCAACCAAAGAGGGAAGAGTGCTAACCAGGCAAAGTACCCCATTTGCTGAAAAAGCACGAGCGTAATTTTGGAAGTATCAAAGTCATTTGCCACCAATAACGGGATCGACGTCGTAAAGTTCATGTGCACATAGACAACAAGAAACATCAAGATTCCTAGGTGGCGACGAAAAGGGAGAAGCATACCAGCAATCGGCTGAGTAATGGATGGCCACCACTGTAAGCGGGTAATAATACCTGGCAATAACGTTAGTACATATAGAATAATTGCTGTTTGACCAAGCAGCAAGCCTGTTTCATATAAGAAAAGTGCATAACTATCAAAGTCACCAAATGCTTTGAACATCACGTAAGCCAAGCCCCCAAGGATCAGCAGTTCCAAAGCTAGAAAAATACGGGTAATTAAAACACGGCGCATCACCAAGTTTTTTTGAACTGTGAGTAGAAAGGAGCGGAGCTGTTCCATAAATATACCGTACTAGAAAAATTACTACCTAAGATTTGCTGATCTATACCGAAAGTATACTGAAAATATTTGCAGAAAGCTATCAAAAGGATAGTGAAGGT
>CAYUES010000083.1:0-1274 GCA_964443885.1 uncultured Pseudomonadales bacterium | reverse complement strand
TTTTTCGATGTTGTAGGTCTGGAAGGTTACAAAGTTGAAATTCTGCCCTTTGTTGGGGAATATAACTCAGTGGGTGATTTTTTGGGACGGCAATTCGACAACAAGAAAGCAGAATTCTCGGCGGAACAAATATTTGCAGAAATCTATCAAAAGGATAGTGAAGGTATATTTGAGGCGCGGGATGTATTTGAACCCGAGAATCCGAGTTTTTGCAGACCTGGCCATTAGACCGCTCTTGTACCGCGCCATTTTTTGAAGTATTGAAATTACCCAATACCCCTTTTGCAGAGCTTGATTATACGGCTAACAAGAGGATCTGTTAAGAGAGACGTACTACTACTCCACTTTTAGACTCTAATTTAGAGGGGTTAAAATATGAAAAGCAAAGTACAATGTCAAAAATAAACTAATTTATTCAGGGAGTTTACCACCTGTTATAGGGTACTCACCTGGAAGAGACTCATCTGTAGCATTTTCTTCTATAAGATCATCAGTGGGACGTCTGGATTTAGCAGCATTAAGAGAACTTAATTCTTCTTGTAAAGTTCGAAATGGTCTATTTATAGGAAATTGTTCACGGTGTCTAGCCATTTCACTTAAACGAGCTGATTCACCTTGAAATGTTTCTTTTGACATATCTCTCCTTAAACGTACTTTTTACAGTACTCTATAGTATATCAATCTATCTCTAGTAAAGCAAAATTAGATTGGTGAATCGAGTAGAGGAGCAGCCTTCATTTATAAAGATGCATATATTAGCATTCACTGTTTCAACTCTACAAAAAAAACCTGCCCCTCAGTTTCCCAAGAGGCAGGCTTCTATTTACATTTTTTTACTACAAATTAGAGAGCTTTAATCTCAAACTTGGTACCACCCGCTGGGTAGTCAAATCGCACAGAAGCGGTTTTTTCTGTCATGTGGTGTACGCGTAAGAAAAACTCCACAAACGGATTCTCGTAACCAGATGAACCAATGTTTACAGCCAGAACGCCTCGATCAACACTGAAACCACCTGTCGCAATCACACCAAGCATACTGACGCCATTCAAGATCACTTGCACACTTTGGCCATTTTTAAAGCCTTTTTCATCAAGATCAGACTTTCTCATAGTGGTTTTGATGTTTCCAAAGCCATCTGTCCAAGCAACTTCGTTATTTGGAATCTCAGGAATGTCAGAAATAGACAGTTCGTCAGTTAAGATTGAGCGATCTTCGTTAACGATTTTTGCTACGCGCTCTGGGAAGTAATCTCTGGAGCGGAACTGTGAACCAG
>CAYUES010000082.1:0-2258 GCA_964443885.1 uncultured Pseudomonadales bacterium | reverse complement strand
CACAGGCCCGCCGGCGGGATTAGCGGAGAACTGGCGCGCGAGGATTGCGCGCGTTCGTATGGTGGCGAGCCAGGCGAGCACCGCTCCGAAGAAGAGACGGCCCTGGCTGAACGGGTAGCTACGACCCGAGACAGCATCAGCGATGAGCCATGCGGCCACGCCCGCGATCGCCAGGGTGATGGCGCCCGGTAACGCCCATTAATAATCTCAACACCATTCTTCAGGCGAGCGTACTTAATACCTTGATCTTGGTTATTTTTCATGGCTTTACTACTGTCACGGCGAGGCGCAGCGTTACCATAAATAACCATCCGACCTTTGTGAGGTGCAAATGCATATTGAGCGGTTACAAAACCAATTGCCATCGTATCAAGTGGGGGAACTTCGGTCGGGTGAATTCGAACTGCGTGAGGCTTTTCGAGGTGATATTGGAGACGATTGGTGATCTCACCAAACTCCATTCCTCCTGCTTTGTAGTCGCAGATAACGTGTAAAAGTGTTGCTTGGTCTGTCATAGACCCTCCTTTATTGTAGTCACAGTACCGTCTTTATACCGATCAGCCTGAGCCACGTTTGATATCATACCAGAAATTACAGCTTCCTGTCTTACGAAGTTTGGGTATAATACCCACCGAAAGCCTTATGCCAAAGAAAACTACACCTATAGCAACTAAAACTACTGAAAAAAGCTCTGAAAAGGCAAAAACTGCTGTTGCAGAAAACGCCGCAAAGTCAACAGAAAAAAAATCTGTCCCATCTGTAATTGCGCCAAATACCAAACTAACCGTCACGATTCCTTGGGAAAAGGCTGAGCCTGCCTACAAAAAAGCTCGCACCCAAGTCGCACAAACGCTCAAAGTTTCTGGTTTCCGTAAGGGCAAAGTGCCAGCTGATGTCGCTGAAAAAATGATGGGTCCATCTGATATTATCGAAAAAGCACTCGAGTTTATTCTGCCTGATGCGTATATTGAAACCGTCAAAGCCGCCAACAAACGTCCGCTTACTCAACCATCATTCCAAGCAGTTTCTTTAGAAGTTGGTAAAGAGTGGGTGATTGAAGCACAAATTGCTGAAAAACCAGAGATTAAACTAGGTGACTTCAAAAAGATCGTCAAAGAAGCAAAAATTCAAGCTAAGAAAGATGTTGAAAAGCAAGCTGAAGAGATCAAAAAACACAATGAAGAGCACAAAGATCATGACCATGGCCCAAAAGAGTTGACCGAAGAGCAAAAAAAAGAAATAACGTTGCAACGAATCTATCAAAACTTGATCGAAGCTATCAAACCACAAATCCCTGAATTACTCGTTCGACATGAAGTCGAGTACGACATCGAGCAGCTCGGCCGCCAACTCCAATCTATTCAAATGGACTTCCAGCAGTACATGGAACGCCGCCAAATTACTCAAGAAGAGCTTACTCAGCAAATGGCAGCTGGTGCCTTGAGCCGAATTCAACTCGTCTTTATCATTGATACGCTGGCTGAAGAGACTAAACAAGTAGTTACCGATGCAGAACTCGAAACATACTTAACTGAAAAAGTCGACCCTGCGACACGAGAGCAACATGGTGCTTCACCAGATTATAAAGCGTTAGTTAGCCAGACGATGCTTCGCCAAAAAGTAGCAGATTACCTGCTTGCAATCTAGGTGCTTGGCAGAATACACTAGAAGTAAGCTCTTTCCAAATCTTTTTATTTACCCGAAATTATACTATAGGTCTAATAAAAAGGCTCGTAATGCATCACCATGACGTATTACTATCTCGGGAAAGCAGATTGACAAACTCGAGTATAGAACCTATAATATGTTGCTCAAAATAAACTATTGTTTTGACAATACATGACTCAACTGCAACCACCACTAGCATCTCCTGCCAAACCTCAAAAAAGCGCTGTAAATCCTTTCGCACGTGCCTTGGCTGAAACAGAACAAGGGGCGTACTCGCAAAATGATCACGGAGGCGATCAACAGTCCCCACTTAGTGATGCGTTATCACGAACTGGTGGCCAGTTTGGGGATTTATCGAATGGAGTCTCACCTGACTTTTTACAACATCAACAAGAAGAACTGCTCAAAGAGAAGCAACGCGAAGCGTTGCGCAAGAAACTTCACGACCAGATCAATCCTGTCGATACCACTGCACTTTTTGATGCGCGTGAAAGAGAAGTCAAACGTGAAATTGATGCGTTACGCCGCGACTTACAGCTCCTTGTCAAAGATGTTTCACAGTTTGAAAAAGAAGTTGAACTAACCCTAAT
>CAYUES010000081.1:0-2282 GCA_964443885.1 uncultured Pseudomonadales bacterium | reverse complement strand
TGGACAGAGCGAGACTTAGTACTGATGGTAAAAACAGTACTGAGAAGGTTGGAGCTGGAGCATACCCCTACAGATTTAGTTCTGTCTGGTTCAATTTTGAAAATTGATCATGTCGTAGCTGCTGTTACTTCACAGTTAATTGCCGAGTTTCCCGAGCTGGTGTTCATCTCTCCCGACAAGCCACCGGTCTATGGTGCGCTTAAAATGGCCGTAAAACAGTAACTCTTACAAAATTCTGTGAACGTGTAAGTGATTGCGTTGTATAATACACGCCATGAGACCACATGCTGCAGCCTTAATTGCTATTCTTTTAAAGATACTTTTAGAGAAATCTTCTCAAAGTAGTTTTTCCGTCACGCTTCATGTAAAAGATGGTCATAAAGTTTTGACTGAAAAACAGTACGACTTGTACGTAAATACGCGAAGTGCTGACTACTTCAAGATTAGGACTGGTAATATGTGGACCTGTGAGGCTGAAATTTTCAGAACTAAACCAGGTGAAAATAATTTCTTCATCAAACATAATCATGGGTATGGTGAAGAACACTTTGAGGTATTCTCGAATAGTTTGAATGGTAAGTACAAAAGTCATAGTACTTTTGATACATTTGAAACAAAAAACTTATCACTGAGTAGTCTGTTATTTGAAACTAATTTCAAGAACTTTACCTACGAAATCAAAAAAATCTCTTAACGTATTGGTGGTTCGATAGGTCTCTTTCACTTTTCTTTCAATCGCCGCCCATAACTGTGCTATACTACAGGTATTAGTTTTTTGAACACTAGTATAGTGTTACTGCGAAGAATATTCCTCCTGTATCGATACATATTGTTCATGAACTACTGTAGTAGTATAGGTTTGCCAGAGTGCAAACCGTAAAGGGAATCAAATGGATACACAATCCCCCCAAGCAGGACAGCAAGTAGCTGATCCAAAGAAATTATTCGTCGGAAACGTGCCTTTCAACACGACCGAAGACGAACTGAGAGATTTGTTTGCTCAACACGGCACAGTCATTTCAGTAAAACTTATTACCGATCGTATGACTGGACGCTCCAAAGGTATCGCCTTTGTTGAGATGTCAACTGTTGACGAAGCTAACGATGCTATCAATGCATTGAACAATGCTAATTTCAACGATCGCCCTCTCGTGGTTAATGTGGCTCGCCCACAAGAACCTCGCGAACGCCGAAGTTTCGGTGGTGGCAACGGTGGCGGTGGATATCGCTCCGGTGGTGGTGGCGGTGGTTACAACGATCGCCGTGGCGGTGGTAGTGACAACCGTGGTGGTGGTGGTGGACGTGGCAGCTTCGGCGGCCGCTCTAGTTATGACCGCGACTAATTTTAGTTAGTTACTTAGAAAGCCCCCACTTCGGTGGGGGCTTTTTTGTGGTCTGGAGAGTACTCGAGTCTAAAATGATCAAACAATACTTTAATGCATCAATTGGAATCAAAAATATACCTAGATTTAGCCTGGTACATCAAGGAAATGTGCTAAAACTGTATATTAGCAGTATTGTTCGTAGTCTGCTAAACTCAGTTTATCATCTAAAAGAGAGCTAAAATGCCAGTAATTTCTTATATTTAGGGTAGAATAAACTATGATTAAACAACTTGCTACCAAAGTAGTCTATAAAAATCCCTGGATGACGGTCCGTGAAGACGAGGTCGAGTTTGCAAATGGGCATACCGGAATATATGGCGTGGTCGAAAAAGATCACTTTGCCTTAATTGTGCCGTTTGATGGCACGCATTTTCACTTGGTAAGTCAGTTCAGGTATGCGACACAGGAACAATCAATTGAGTTCCCACAAGGTAAACATGAAAATGATCCAAGTTTGGATGCGGTGGCGCTCGCGAAAGCAGAACTGCAAGAAGAACTTGGCTTAACTGCCACACAGTTTGAGAAGATTGGCTTTTTATATGAGGCTTCGGGATATAGTAATCAAGGGTTTTATGTATTTCTGGCCACCGAGTTGAGCGAAGGTCAAACAAATTTTGATCAAACTGAAGCTGATCTACTCCATCTGAAGATGACTGTGCAAGAGTTTGAACAAGCAGTAATTGCGGGCCAAATTACCGATGCCCCAACTTTGAGCGCGTATGGATTGTTGAAGATTAAAAAGATTGTTTAGAATTTAAGTCCATTTATAAAATTTAAAAACGAATCAGGAACTTGCCCGGTAGCAGAGTCTGGACTTTCTTTATTGATTTTACTTGTCTCCTAACGCACTCGATGCTCGGCTCGTCGAAGCCCTCGGTGAACAGCGCGCAGTTCACG
>CAYUES010000080.1:0-2329 GCA_964443885.1 uncultured Pseudomonadales bacterium | reverse complement strand
ATTTTTGATTACGTACCATCCAAGTGTGGTTGTGATTCATCACAAATATAAGTCTGGAATCAAAGGCACTTCACAACAAATTGCGCGCAAAACTCGTCACCATTTTTATGATACCATGCTACAATATTACGACAAACATTATGCGAAAGAGTACCCAAGTATTGTAAGAACCTTGGTGCGCTATTTTACAATTATTAAAAAAGGAGCGATATGAACCAATCATACGTACAGTTTCAAATTAAAAGTCTTAAAGCAACAAATGCACAAAGAATCATGGAAGCTATCATGGTTACCTTCGTTGCGACATTAAGTATGATTGTATTGCCACAATTGTTGATGCAGTATGTCTACGCAACGGAACAACTTTTAGAAGTTCCAAAAACAGTTGAGTACATTCCTGTTGTTGCCTATCTCATTGCACTTGGATACATGATCTTTGCAGTTGTCACAAACATGGCACGCTCAAAGAAAATCGCTCAGCTCGAACAAGACTTAGCATTCATTGCTGGTTCTGAAAACGAGATGACTGCCGGTGTTGATGAAGCTGAACTCAAGGAATTAGAAAAAATGGTTGATGAAGCAATTGGCACTCAATCAACAAAAAAAGCAACTCGTAAATCTACAACTAAAAAACGCAAATAAGCTGCACCAAACATATGCGCAAACGCACAATCGGCATTGACTGCCGACTAGGAGGCATTGCCCACGCCGGTATTGGACGGTATGTTGCGGAGCTAGTACAACGTGTAACTACAAGCACCCAGGACTATAACTGGGTGCTTTTTTGTTTAGATCATGTGCAAGCAAATGAGTTGCTGCAAGGTCGCAAGAATCATCCCTCAGTGAGAATTGCACTCGCTCCAATTCAGCAGTACTCGTTTGATGAGCAAATTACACTGCCTCAAATATTTTCTGCGGTTCGCATGGATTTGCTCCATGTTCCACACTTTAATATTCCCATTTTTTATAACAAGCCAGTTGTCGTTACTATTCATGATTTATTGTGGCATGAGTATCGTGGCAGTGATGTTACCACCCTTAATCCCTGGGCGTACTGGCCAAAGTACTGGGCATATCGTGGCGTTACCAAAATTGCAGTGAGCAAAGCACGCAAGATTTTTGTACCTACTAAAACCGTTAAGAAAACCGTTGAAAAGTACTACCCCGAAGTTTCAAAGAAAATTACTGTGACCTACGAGGGCATTGGTACCACACTGACCGAACATGCTACAAAACTTCTTAAAACTGTTCCAAAGAAAAAACACTTACTCTATGTTGGCTCGCTGTACCCACATAAAAATGTGTCACTTGTGCTTGAAGCACTCCAACTGATGCCTGACTACGCATTAGAAATCGTTGGTTCACGGACTGTTTTTCAAGAACGACTCCAAGAGGAAGTAGCCGAGTTGAATCTTACTTCACAAGTCATTTTTAGTGGCCGATTAACTGATCAAGAACTTGCCGAGCGCTATGCCAGCGCCACTGCACTTTTACAGCCATCACTTTCTGAAGGATTTGGCCTAACTGGCCTTGAAGCGCTCGGCTTTGGGACACCCGTAATTGCTTCAAATACACCAATTTTCCATGAGGTATACCAAGATGCAGCGATTTATTTTGATAAAACTTCTCCAGAATCATTTATAGCTGCTGTTGAAGAAGTTGAGAAAGCGAGTGTTCGCAGTAGACTTGAAAAAAATGCTAAGAATGTTCAAAAGCAGTACAGTTGGGACAAACTTGCTAAAGAAACTTTAGCGGGCTATGCTGAAGTGCTCTCAAAAATGTAACCAATGACAAAAGATTTTTCCAACTGCTCAGTAGCACTCATCTATGATCATTTAATGACTCCACACGGTGGTGCTGAGATGGTGCTTCAAGCAATTCTAGAAGCATTTCCTCAAGCTGAATTGTGGACAACCATCCAAGATACTAAAGCAACAAAGTGGCACAAAGATACTCCTGTCCATACTTCTGGTTTGCAAAAGTATTTTTGGCTTACACAGAAACGTGAAGTTCTTGATACCTTGACTCCAATTACCATTGAACAGTTTGATCTCGCGCATTTTGATATCATCATTTCTGTAACTAGTAGTGCTGTTAAAGGTGTTATAACGCTGCCACATCAGCTTCATATTTGCTATTTATTAACTCCGACCCGATATTTGTATCACTCTTCTGAAGATCTGCTGAATAATCATCCAATACTTTCACTGCCACTAGTTAGGTCGATTGCCAAACTCCCTTTACGGTATTTGCGTTGGTGGGACCAAGTCGCAGTTTGGCGCCCCGACAAAATAATTACCATTTCTAATCTGGTGAGTGAGCGAACTGA
>CAYUES010000079.1:1687-2594 GCA_964443885.1 uncultured Pseudomonadales bacterium | reverse complement strand
CTTATTGTTGCCGAAAAAGGTGAGCCTGGCGAGGCCTACAATATAGGTGGTTCCGGCTTTTCATCTGTAAAGGACACGGTCCAAGCAATTTGCGATGTCATGGGACCAAATTTGAAGCCAAGAATAATACCTAAAGATTTTATTGAGATCAAAGATCAATACTTAGATGCTGCGAAATTAAAATCTTTGGGTTGGGATGTTGAGCACAGTCTTGAGGAAGGAATTCAAAAATCTGTCGAATGGTATCGTAGATATCTTGAGTCAGGTGGTGTGTGCAACGTAGGGGATTGAATGAAGTACGACGTTACTTATGGATATGCAACAAAGCCCAACAAAGAAAAACTAAATGCTCTTTTGGATGAAATAGAGCCAAACGCTTTGAGTAATTTTGGTCCTTTGAATGCCAGACTCTGCAGTATGCTGCGAGATTTTTTAGAGCTTGACGAAGACAAAGATATTATCCTTTGTTCTAGTGGGCATACAGCGCTAATGGCAGCGTATTCTGTTGCGATAGATTCTATGAGAGCTGGTCTTGGGGTTTCGCCTCAAACCAGCTCTTATTTTTTTCCATCTATAATTATGCCGGATTTCACCTTTGAGTCTACGCGGTGCGCCGCTACTCTACAGGGCTTGAAGGTTGAGATAGAAGATGTTTGTTTGGAAACAGGATGTATAGATTTCGACCCCCAAAAACATTCATCCGATGTTTTTGTATCGGTTTGTGCCTTGTCAACCATTCCAGATCTTAAGAAGCTTCCAACAAAGCAAACAATTATCGATGGAGCATCGGCGTTTGGAACACCTGGTATATATAATTATGGAGAGTTTTTTTGCTTAAGCGGCCATGGAACAAAAAGCTTTCCGATTGGTGAAGCAGGTGCAGTCATATCGTCGAAACAAAATATCG
>CAYUES010000079.1:431-1677 GCA_964443885.1 uncultured Pseudomonadales bacterium | reverse complement strand
ATAAAGCAGTATATATCTTTTGGATTTGATTCGAATCGAATTCCCGTTGGGCCAGGAATGAACGCCAAGCTGTCTGAATATGCAGCCGCAATTGGCATTGCGGCCTTTGACGATGTATTGATTGAATTAGATTCGAAAAAGAAGTTGTCCAAATATTTAATATCGAACTTGCCGGGCGGGTCCGTGCTGGACTCTTTTTCTCCAGATACAGTATACCAAGCAATACCGTTTATTGCATCTTCTGCCAAAAAAGCTGATATTACACTAGAAGAACTGGCAAAGATCGGCGTCGAATCAAAACATTATTATCGGCCCCTTACAGGGTTGCCAAACTCAAAAAAAATATATGAGTCGTCAGTATGCGTGCCATGTCACTCAAAAGCAGCTACGCGAGCAGAAGATATTTTGAAGGTATTGAAAAGAAATCTGTAAAAAAAAGAATGAAAATCACATATTGCGTTGTTCACTTAAACAGACTACACTTGCTTCAAAAAGCAATAAGGCATCACTCTCCACATGTAGATAGAACAATAATTGTTGATGGAGGCTCTACGGACGGCACGCTTGAGTGGTTAAACTCACAAGAATGCAAGGATTTGAACGTAGAGGTTATTGTTCGCATTTGGGATGACTCACCTCCGGCCGCGAGAAATACGTATTTAAAAGCCGCTGGAAATGACGGGTGGCTTTTAATATTGGATGACGACGAGTATCTTGAGGAACCCGCAATCTGGTCGATTAAGCAAATTGCTACCAAGGCACAGGGCCTTGGCAATTCTGCTGTAAGTTTTAATTCTCACGACATTCAAAAGGCAGAGGATGGATCAGTTTGGGAAAACTGCTCTAATTATCATAATCCAACTGTACTTGTTAAAGCTGGGCCAAGAGTGAAATATGTAGGAGATACCCATGTGGCTCTTCATAGAGAGCCTGGTGGAATCATGTCATCTGGGTTTAAATACTTCCACATCAAAACAGTCATGGACCAGTACTTTAGAGCCTGTAGAAATGCATTCACGACTTCAGCGCCAGCACGAAATGAAAAGTCAGGTGAGTGGGTTGAGTTTAAAAAGCTTTGCAAGAAGCATAATTACAACTTGTTTTCTGACTTGGCTACTGCGATGAAAATGGGCACAGTCCCTCAAGAAATGTGTGACTGGTTTATTTCTTGGAAAGACCACTCAAATGGAGAGTTTCGGTCATACTTTAATTGCTATTTCGTATACCTTCACCCAGAATTAAATAA
>CAYUES010000079.1:0-421 GCA_964443885.1 uncultured Pseudomonadales bacterium | reverse complement strand
AATGGAATATCAAACATTGATTTTCCATTTAAGCAAAGGAAGCCAATAAAAGGATTAACATACTAATGAAGCCAATCATCACTTACGTTTGCATTACACAAAACAGACTTCCGGAATTAAAAAGAAACCTTGAGGCGTCTATGCCTTTTGTAGACGAGGTTTTGGTTGTCGATGGCGGTTCTTCCGATGGATTAAAAGAGTATTGCGACTCAAATAAAAAGATACGCTATGCCTATAGAAAATGGAATGATTCTTTTAAAGACCAATGGAACTTTATGCTCACCCAATTTAAAGGGGATAGGCGTGAAAGATGGATACTGTTGATGGATGTAGATGAGATGCCTTCAGAAGCACTATTAAAGGAATTGCCAGGTCTTGCTTATAGATCAAACGCAGGCAGCAACTATTGTTGCGTTGAGTT
>CAYUES010000078.1:0-2731 GCA_964443885.1 uncultured Pseudomonadales bacterium | reverse complement strand
CATATCCAAATCGCAGTAGTGGTCGCCAATTTTTACCAAGTCTTTTCATCCAATAATTTTGTGAGATCACAGCCATGCCAGTTAGAATAATCATTGCCAATAAACCCAGTACAACTTCTAGTTCAAAAACTGTGGTAAAGAAATTTATTATGTATCGATCCGAAAAACGAGCTGCCAACGTCACAGAGTAAACAAGCGCAAAATAGTAGCCAACTAATCCTAAATATTTACGGTATACCAACTTTGAGTCAAAGGCGTCCAGAAAGTAACACAAACCACTGAGAGCAAAGGATAATCCAATTAAAACTCCCCCAGTAAAAGCAGTAGCTTCACTGGTGATTGCCACTGTAAAATTCCCCCAATAACTCCATAAATACACCAGCCCTAGGATGTAAATTCCTAAACCAAATACAATTGTGCGTAGCCACATGTTGAGAACTGCAGATTTCATAACCTCTAGCTACTCTAGCATATTTAGCCAATGAGAAGCTACTCAAGCAGACGCAACTTTGCTACACTGAGTGGATGAGTTTACACGCTGTTTTTTCTCCCAAGTCGATTGCTGTTATTGGCGCCTCTACTCAACCAGGCAGCGTTGGTAATGATATAGTCAAGAATTTATCAGAAGGCTTTAAAGGTGCGCTCTATCCAGTCAATCCAAAAGGTGGCGAGCTGTATGGTTTAGCTATGTTTACATCGATACAAGAAATTCCCCACCCAGTGGAGCTAGCAATTGTTTGTGTACCAGCAGCGATTGTGCCTGAAGTACTCACTCAAGCTGGTAAGAAAAAAATTAAAGCGGCAATCGTGATCAGTGCGGGCTTTAAAGAAATGGGACAAAAAGAACTGGAAGCAGAAGTCGTTAAAATTTCTGAAAAGTACAACTTTACGCTAGTTGGTCCAAACTGCTTGGGCGTGATGAACCCGCATCTTGCCATGAACGGCTCATTTGCCCCGACGATGCCGGCTGCTGGCTCGATTGCGTTTCTCTCACAAAGTGGGGCACTTGGTGTAGCGGTGCTTGATTATGCTAAAACAATTAAGATGGGATTTTCTAAGTTTCTCAGTGTTGGCAATAAAGCTGCCATGAACGAAGCTCGACTTTTAGAGTACTTAGCACATGACCCACTAACCAAAGTAATCTTGCTCTATGTAGAAGAACTTTCTGACTTTAAAGCAATTCTGAAAGTTGCACACAACATTCGACGTACCCGACATCCTAAACCGATCATTATTTTAAAATCTGGCCAGACTGCACGCGGCGCTCAGGCTGCCCAGTCACATACTGGAGCGTTGATGGGAAATGAAGAGATGTATGAAGCACTCTTTAGACAAGCTGGCATGATTCAAGCCAACTCAATTGAAGAATTATTTTTGTTTGCAGAGTGTTTTAACTATAATCCCATCTTCAAAAAAGACCGCGTGGCCGTTGTCACCAATGCAGGCGGCTTGGGGGTCTTGGTTACCGATGCGATCGTGCGCGAGGACTTAACACTTGCCACACTCAGTGATAAAACTAAAAAGCAACTGAGTAGCTTTTTACCGCCTGCTGCTAGTACACATAATCCAATAGATATTTTGGGTGACGCATCAGCCCAACGGTACCGCCAAGCACTAGCCGTAGTGGCCAGTGATGAAAATGTGGACGCGGTGGCGATTTTACTTACGCCACAGTCAATGACCCAAGTTGAAGCAACCGCGCGTGAAATCGTCGAGCTAAAAAAGAACAGTAAAAAACCAATCATTGTCAGTTTCTTGGGAGGCGATCGAGTTACACAAGGCATCGGAATTCTACACACTGGGAAAGTTCCGGAAATGAACTTTCCTGAATCAACTGCAGCTGGATTGGGCGTTCTGCATCGATTTAGTTTGTGGCGCAGTGGAGCAGAAAAACCACAGCTATTCAGAGATATTGATCACCAGCGTGTAAATGAAATTCTTGCTTCTAAAAAAGCAAAAAAACGCTGGCTTTCTGAAGCAAATGTGTTAGACATTTTAGAAGCATATAATCTCCCTGTAGTTCCGTGGGCAGTCGTCAAAAATATTGATGAACTTGCAAATGCAGTACAAGTCTGTGGCGATACTGTTGTGCTCAAAATAATGTCAGAAGATATTATTCATAAAAGTGAAGCGGGTGGTGTGGTATTGGATGTAACTGCTGAAACTATGGCCGCTGAGTATCAGAAGTTGCTTGCAGCTGTTGCCAAACACAAGCCTGATGCAAAAATCGATGGTGTGTTAGTAATGCAACAAGTTAGCAAAAAAGGTATGGAAGTTATCATTGGTGGGGTGCGTGATCCGCACTTAGGTGCACTGATTGGGTGTGGCATGGGTGGTATTTATACTGAAACATTTAAGGATGCTGCTTTTAGCTTAGCCCCACTCACTGAACCAGAGATTGCAGACTTGATTAGTCGGTTACAAATAGCACCAATTCTCAAAGGTGTGCGCGGCCAAAAACCTTATGATGTCAAAATGCTTTACCAGTGTATTGCTCGCCTTTCACAACTTATGGAACAGCACCCTGAAATTGCCGAGGTTGATATTAATCCCGTGCTTGTCTTTGAACAAGCTCGTGGCGCCCGTATTCTTGATGCACGAATTCGCTGTTTCTAAGTAAGAGTATAATAGCTACATCTATGTCAACCAATCATGTAATTGAAGTCACTGATTTAGTAAAACGCTACAATAAAGCAGAAAAGAACTCTGTCGATACCGTGTCGTTTTATGT
>CAYUES010000077.1:0-2772 GCA_964443885.1 uncultured Pseudomonadales bacterium | reverse complement strand
TGGTATTCAGGAATCACTTTTCACTGAACACGATTTGAATTTGCCTCCTAATTTGTTATTCATTGAAACGGCAAGCCTTACAAAACACCAGGGAGGGGCTCGAAATTACTTTTCAGGAATGGTTAGTTACTGGGGTTCAGATGAACTATGGCAAGAAATTCTTCAGAAGCAAGTTAGTGCAAAGACTGCACTAACTGAATTAGGAGTTGCACATCTTCCTCGTCTTCCAAAATCTGAAATAGCTGTTCGTAGTGCCGAAGCTGCACAAAAGGCAAGAACATTTGAGCAAGCACTTGAAAAGAGTATGGATTTTTTGCCTCCACAAGCTCGTTTGGAATGCCATTCATATACCTACTTTACGTTTCTAGAGTTTCCCTACTTACACTTCTTGGAACTTGTTCAAGCAAAGCCAAATATTTTTGCAGGTGATACAGCAAAAGAAAAATTGGCTGATTTTTTGGAAAAAAGTAAAGTAAATCCTGGAATATTAAGAAATGAAGTTCTCAATATTATAGCGTCTTTACTGAGCCCTGAAGACAAGAATATGTTTGAATCTGGTGATAGCTTCAACTTAGATGCAACTCGTCTGACTTTAACGTATATGAAAACTCCTGAGGTTGCGCAAGAGTGGACTGACGATAGCCGAAAAGTTGGATTACGTATTTCATGGGGTAGAAAAACTAAGAGTACTACGATTAATAATTTAGCTTGGTATATAGGGAGCCTTTACTCACATAAATATTCACAAATAATTAGCTCTTTGCAGTCAGCTCCATAAAACTCTTCCTTGACACGATACCCCCAGGGGGTATACCATCAGTGGTATGGCTGACGCTCAAAGTACGATTCTTAACTCCGCTTCATCTGGCACCAGTCAGGATCCGATTCTTACGCAGCTCAATCGTATTCAGGGTCAGATCTCGGGTATTATTAAAATGTACAGTGACGAGCGTGCCTGTACCGACGTTGTTCACCAAATGCTGGCGGTGCGCAGTAGTCTCGGCAAAGTCACTCGAGAACTTTTGACAAATGAAGCCACGCGCTGCTCAAAAGAGAGCAAAGTTGCGGACTTGGATCAAGTCTTAAAAGAGCTGTTGAGATAGAACAAAATTAAGTATATAACTGACAATTCTAAATAAGTAACAAAATATAAAAGCTAAGGAGTTTTATGACAGACGTTCAAACACCAACCAAAGATGTACACACAGCTACAGCTGTACAAACAGCCTCAGACCCTAAGGCAGCAGCTCCAGCACAGGGCACCCTGCACATTACCGATACAGACTTTGACAAAGTAATGGCAGACGCTGGTGATAAACCAGTGATGGTAGACTTTTTTGCAGAGTGGTGTGGCCCATGCCGCCTGGCAGCGCCAATTATTGAAGAACTTGGCCAAAAATATGCTGGCAAAGCAGTTGTTGCTAAGCTCGACATCGATGCTTCAAATCCCGACTTTATTCGCTCTCACGGTGTAATGAGTATTCCAACCGTGATTGTTTGGAAACATGGCAAGGAAGTTGCTCGCCAAACAGGGTTCATTGGAAAAGAAAAGTATACCGAGATGCTTGAAAACGGATTGAAAGAGTAGTATGGCAACCGCTCACGTAGTTATTATTGGGTCTGGTCCAGCGGCGTACACGGCAGCAATTTATGCGGCTCGTGCCAAGCTCGAACCAGTGCTGTTTGCTGGTCAAAAAGCCGGTGGTCAACTGATGTGGACAACCGAGGTCGAGAACTTTCCTGGCTACCCAGATGGTATTAAAGGTCCGGACTTGATGGTCAACATGATGACCCAAGCCCAGAAGTTTGGCACCGAAATTAAGTACGACTACGTGACGGCAGTGGATTTTTCCGCTCGTCCGTTCAAAATCTGGACTACGATTCCCGCAGGCCAAGTGGCTGACTCTTTGCTGACTACCGCTACCGCCGAAGACTATGCCAAAGCGCGTGCCGAGATCATCAAAACAGAACCAACGATCGTGGCTGATGCGGTGATTATTGCCACGGGCGCATCTTCAATAATGCTTGGTGCTAAGGGTGAAATGGAGTATTTAGGCCGTGGGGTCAGTACTTGCGCGGTTTGTGATGCAGCCTTCTACAAAGACAAAGTGACGTATGTGGTGGGCGGTGGTGATAGTGCGATGGAAGATACCTTGGCACTGACTAAGTTTGCCAAAGAAATTACGGTGATTCATCGTCGCGATTCTTTTAAAGCCAGTAAAATCATGCAAGATCGCGTCCTCAAGCATCCAAAAGTCAAAGTTTTATGGAATACAGTTATCGATGAAGTCAAAGGTGATAAATTTGTGACTGAAATTGCTGTCACTCAAGATGGTGCTAAAAAAACCCTGCCAGCCGATGGAGTGTTTGTAGCAATTGGCCATCGACCAGTCACGACACTTTTTAAAGATCAAGTTTTGCTTGATCCACATGGGTATGTGGTGACTCGCCAAAGTGGCAGTCAACTTGGAGTAGATGCTGCGCAAAAAGCACTCAATGACAAAGGTTTAGTCGATTTTCCAAGTATGACTTCAGTGGCAGGTGTCTTTTCAGCGGGCGATGGCGTGGATGTGCGGTACAAACAAGCAATCACTGCCGCTGGCCAAGGCTGTAGTGCCGCCATTGATGCTGAACGTTGGTTGGAGTCTCAAGAGTAAATACTATTTCCTGGCTGGAAGTCCAGTGATTTAAATAATTTATAGCATTCTTTCAATTTACAACTATTTAGAAAGGGTATGTTCTATGTCCACAATTACACCACTTTATAAAGCA
>CAYUES010000076.1:0-2818 GCA_964443885.1 uncultured Pseudomonadales bacterium | reverse complement strand
GTGATTATAAAAAATGAGAACCCCAGATTTTTATGATTCAAGATCGATTGGGATTTTTTGATGCAACCATTTAGCAGCTTGTTCATATGTAGTAGGAGCTGGCTCTTCATTTAAAAGTACTTCGGAAAGAACTGCTTGCATGTCATCTTTGTTTAAGTCGCCAAGCAAAATAGTTAATCGGTTTGGAAAACGGCTTACCTCAATGTAAAGAACTGCTTGGCCATATTTTTCTTTTATCCAAAATCGACCAAGTTCATCCCAATAATACAGCTCATCTTCAATTCTCACGCCATAATTGGTCAATTTATTAGTAATAATGCCTGGTTCAATCGAGTTCATAACGTAGATCAAAAATACCACTGAAAATACCACTGCGACCGGAATAACTTGTCCCGCAAAGAAGAGGATTAATGCTATTAGTGCAGCGATTACACCAATAGTGGAATAGAATTGACGATTATGCTTTTTGAAGGCACGAACAGGAGCTTGCCACTCAATGAGAACTTCTTCTTTTACAGGCTTGGTCATACCAGGAATAAGGCCACTTTGCTCGTTGATATATTGAGTATATGCTTGATCAGAAGGCTGAGGTGTTGAAGTAGCTGCTGCTGGCTCTTGAGCTGGTGTGGGCTGAGGTGGAATAGGAGCGCTTTGTGCGGGTTCTGCAGGTGGCGGAGTAGGCACAAAAGCAGGCTCAACTGGTGATTGCTGATCTGGTTGAGTTGCTGCTGTTTGGGTGCTTTCCATGTCTTCAACTATACACTAAAATTCATACCTGAAACAATACCACTCAAATGGTACAATAGAGTTTCTGAAATTTTTCAAGGAAGGGTGGCAGAGTGGTCTATTGCAACAGTCTTGAAAACTGTGGCCTTTCAGGTCTCGTGGGTTCGAATCCCTCCCCTTCCGCAATAGGATGCTAGTTACTAGCTATGTCAAAAATTTCAATCCTGGTACCTGTTTATAACGAGTCCGCCTACGTAACACGTTGTCTGGAAAATATAGTAAACGAAGATTTGGGTTCATGGGAAAAAGAAATAATCGTCGTAAACGATGGCTCGACTGATAAAACCTCAGTTTTACTTCAGAAATTTAAAAAAAATTTTCTTCCAATCACCATACTTTCGCATCAAAAAAATAGAGGCAAAGGTGCTGCAATCAAAGCAGCAGCAGCAAAAGCCAGTGGTGATATTTTAATAATTCAGGATGCCGATCTAGAATACGATCCAAATGATTATCATGTTATTCTCGAAAAATTTAAAAAAGAGACCACTCATGTAGTATATGGTTCAAGAATACTAGGTTCCAAAATTTACAAGAACTTTAATAGCAATATATTCTTTTACTATGGTGGAGTGTTGCTCACTAAGTACATTAATATCTTGTTTAAAACTAATCTTACTGACCAAACGACTTGCTATAAAGCCTGGAGATCTGAGCTTACTAAAGGACTAATTGAAAATTGTCCAAGCAATGGCTTTGAGTTTGAGATAGAAATGACTGCCTACTTTTCAAGGAAACATGCGATTGCAGAAGTCCCGATTAGGTACTATCCCCGTGCAATTAGTCATGGCAAAAAAATTGGTTTGAAAGATTTTTTTCTTTCAATATTTACTGCTTTTCGTTGCCGATTTAATATCTAACTTTACTTTTTTCCAATCAATAAGTTCTACAAAGAGTAAGACAGCTGCTGCTACAGTTACAAACTGTGCACGGTACGTGAACCAGACATGTAAGTACGAATGATTGGCAGCAATCAGGTACCAGCAGTATGGAATAAGTGCTAGCATCAGCCAGGTAGCTGCGTTGCTCAGGTTTTTTTTTGTAAGATTTTTATATCGCAAAAAGACTGCCGTACAAACTATAACTAGTGTCAGAAAAATAATTTTACTTCCAAAACTATATCCAATTAACTGTTGAATATTAAGCACAACCGCTTGGTACTGACTAAAGTCAGCATCTGCTTTGGTAACGGTTCGATTGAGTACGTGTCCAAGTGCATCACTGATTGCACCCCGAGAAAGGATAAACTCGGTAATAAGCCATTTACTCACCCAGATTGATACATAGCCACCACCCCAGTACAGAGTATTAATACCAGCTCTCATTTTTTGTTGTACCGACGTTGTGACAATAAGTAAGAAACCCAGTGAAACAAGTGGTGCAGTGAGTAAATCAAAAAAGGAGGTAAGTGCTCCAGCAATAAAGAAAAGTGGAAAGACGGTAGCTTTTTTCTGCTGAGAATAGAAATACCAAAGTGAAGTGAAGATTCCAATTAAAAATACTTGTGAGAACTGTATCGACTGTCCAACATAACTCATATCTACATACAAAGCCGCAATACAAAGAGCGACTGCTCGTGCAGTACCAATCTGTGACTGCGTTTTATAGACTAGGTATATAAATGAAGTCACGAGTGTCAAAAATAATATAATACGAATTTGAGAGTACTCAAAGAAAACTAAAAGTGGCCTAAGAAAAACAATGTATCCATGCCAGTAGCGTTCATAACTAGCCGCTGCCGTGTACTGCTCGGTGTAGCTAGCTTCTAGGTTTTTTATCTGATCAATTTCATCTGGAGTTGCTAGTTTTCGTGTGTTTAGTAACGCGGATTGCAACGGTTGTGAAGAATCACTGGAATACACTGTATTAACTATCAGTGAATCAGTAAAGTTATCTAAAACGATTGGTCTAATCGCAAAACCAAATGTTGGGTATAAACCTTCTTTTTGAAATGTTTGAAGCGAACCGCCAGTTGTGGTGTATAGAAGCGAAGAAGGAATAGTGCTTACAGCAACTACTGACAATAGAAATACTG
>CAYUES010000075.1:0-2833 GCA_964443885.1 uncultured Pseudomonadales bacterium | reverse complement strand
CCAATCAGGCTTGTTTCGGCTAGCCAGAGCGAAAATACCGAGTGAACTGGTTGGATAAATCGCACCACTTCTCGAGTGGTGGCATAGTTTTCAAGTTCAACGGTAAACTGCTGCAAGCCTACGCCCCAGATAGGATTTGCCACCGTCATCTTGGTGGCAGCGGTTTGTAAGGCTACTCGCCGATCAATGGAAGTACTGGGTGAATAGCTATTGTTTTGGGCGTATCTGGATAGCACCAGTGGGGCAACTAGGCTCAAGATCACGAAGAGTCCGACAAAAACGTATGACGGCAGCCGAAAATATCGATACAGTAGTAAACTGGCTGCCATTGCACAGGCTAGCCAGGCAGATAGACTCTGAGTAGCCCAAATGGTGATAACTCCGAGCGCCACGGTCAGATACACGATCAATTGTTGTACGCGACTCTTCTTTTGTAGCTCTCTAAACTGAGTGATGATTATTACCACGTAGACACTTAAAATCCCTGCCAGGACGTTGGGATGGGCGGTGGTGCCATAGGGCAGTACCTGTTCTCTGCCCCAGATTTGGGCATGCGCTAAACCTAGGCTCTGCTGTAGCTCTGGCTCGCCAAAGAAATAGTAGCCTACCAGAGGTGCCTGGGTAACAAGTTGGTAGATACCAAGCAGTGATTGAAAGAGAACCGTCACGACAAAAGCTGTTCTAACTGCTTCACTTTTATACATGAAAGTGAGCTTTTGCACGCAAACGAAGAGCAAAATAATTTTGACGAGCTGAAAGAAATAAAATAGAGCTGCCGCAATATTTTCTGTACACATCTGGCGAACGAGTAAAATGCCAAGTAAAGAAATGAAGATAAAACTTAAAATATTTTTGAGTTGTAGTTTAAAGGCAGCAAAACCCAGTTGCCATACCGTCAAAGCTATAAAGACAATGATAAATATATCTGATAGATATAGCTTGGGGATTAAGTAATCGATAAGTAATCCGCGGACGTAGGCATCTTCGAGTGACAACTTGATAAATAAATTACTTGGAATCAAAAAGATTATTGCTGCGAAGACGTACTGAAGTACTTGTTTCATGAGACTGAGCCAACCAGTGTTCCATTAAATTTCTCTTGAACCAACTCAATAATTTTTTTTCTCACTGGCTCTACTTCATCACTCGAAAGTGACTTTTCAGGGTCTAGATAACTAAATGAAAATGTAAAATTCTGGTTGTATTGATCGATCAGTTCAACTGAGTTTACCAAACCAGCAACAGCTTTAATTGCTTGAATCATCGTACCAATTGGCGTGCGTTGTGGCAGTACAAAGGTGAGATCTTCTTTTATCGCCTCAGCTTTAGGTAGTGCTTTGTACTGAGGATGAGTTTTAAGAATAGGAACTAACTCGGCAACTACCACGTCAAACACTATCCGACGTTTTTCCAAGATCCGAATCGTTCCCACTTGAACAACTCCTCCGGTCGTTGTGATAGTGATCTCGCCCTCCTGGACAGTGTCACTCAAACTCTCAGCAATCGAAACTTGAGAAATATAAAATTGGTTCAGCAGTGCTTCAAAGTCGCCGCGGACTTCTTGGTATGGCTTTTGGCTCACCAAGGTAAGATGCAACTCTTCAATCGGCAAGTTTTGAGGTTGTGGTGTATAGACATTTGCCACTTCAAAAACACTTAAATCAGGGCGTTGCGGATTGGCATCGAGCACCTCACAGAGCGATGGCCCCAAGGTTCGGCGCAAGTAGACTCGATCATCACTAAGTGGATTTTGCAGTTTCAAGTGCGCTTCCAGACTTTTGCCAGATTCTAGTGCCAACTCCTCACTCACCATCGAGTAGGTATAGACTTCTTGCCAGCCAATCTGTGCCAAAAAAGTTTTGGTGGCGTGTTCAAAATCAAAGCGGGTACCTTCTGGTTTACTGGTAGGGATTGCTGTATCCATCAAGGTGCTTGGTAGGTTGTGGTAGCCATAAATTCGTGCAATTTCCTCGACGACATCGGCTTCAATCTCAATATCTGGTCTAAATGTTGGCGGCTGGACAGAAAATTTTTGAGTTGCTGCATCAAAACTGACAGTACAGCCTAGTTTTTGCAAAATATCAGTTATTTGCTCTGGTGAAATCACGATTCCAAGGTATCGCTCAAAAGTTTTGTACGAGACAGTAACGGCTGTTCTCTCTTGGGCACCCGGGAACTCATCAAAGACTTGGCTGGCCACGCGTGCATCACAAAGTTGCTGATAGAGTTCAACGCCGCGGGCTAACACAATTGGCGCGAGATGTGGATCGACTTGTTTTTCATTGAGTTGGGCGGCAACGGTGCGAATCGCATGTTTCATCGAGCCATAGCGGACTTTTTCATGAGCAATTGATTCAATCCAGAATAAAACCCGAGTAGTATTGTCATCAACAGCGGTATTTGCTGTTCCTTTAATGGCGGGCAGATCAATAATCTCACCTTCGTTATTTTCGAAGACCACTTCTCCACCGAGAGTCTCGTACTCCATGCCATCTAACGTCTTGAACTTCTTGCCTGGTGTTGCTTCAACGACTTTGATGATGCCGCCAAGTGCCATGATTTTATCGTAGTCAAACGCATGACACGGATGGCCGAGCTCGTGAGTAATGTAGTTGGTAATGTCGATTACACTATCGTGTATGTTTTGGTCGATTTCTTGGAGTCGTTTGGCCATCCAGTCTGGGGTGGGTGTATGTTGGACACCGCTCAAAATAACGCACATAATTCTTTTACAGAGTGCGGGATTATTGTGGATTGCTGGCAATGGCAGATTTTGTGTGTCAGTAGTTCGGACACTAGTATCTATTGCTGGAATTTTTGGAACGTGTAACTC
>CAYUES010000074.1:0-2975 GCA_964443885.1 uncultured Pseudomonadales bacterium | reverse complement strand
CACGGCGCACGCGCCCGGTGATCGACTCCACCACAACTGCCCCGCGCGCCCCGCTGGATCCAACAACTTCACCTTGAGTGGTTATATCGGCTGTATCAAGAACCATGGCGCTGGCGCCGACAACTTAAATTGCTGTACTTTGTTAAGTTGGTTGTCCAGGAACTTCTGCAGTAGTCTACTCCTCAGTCACAGGTCCTGCGCCCAAGAGCCAGAGGACGGCTTCTTTTTTGTAGCGACGGTCACCGCGTGAGTTAATGCGAATCGCCGGTAGTTTACCGCGCTTGCCCCAGCGTTTGATCGTGAGCGGAGAAACTCTGAGTAAATCAGCTACTTCACGAACTGTTAAGAGATCAGGAAGGTTTTTGATATCAAGACGACTAGCATCATCTGCTCGGCCGGTTTTTTTGTCTTCGACAGGACCGGCGCCAAAGGCGTAGGTGTCCTGAGGGTAAGAATTGGTTGGGGCAGTGGACTGTGAGCTCATGATATGACTCCCTTGTACTATTTTAATATTGTTTGTACTAACACACTTAGTGAGTAACTGGTGCAAAGAATGTCTTTACGGTATTAAAAGTACCAGACTGGAAACAAACGGGTCAAGGGGTAAGTTGTGCACTAAATAGGCTCATAGTATTTTAACTGAAAGCCTATAAAAATATCTCTGTGAATAACTTGTGGAGTACTTGAGGGGAAACGTGCGGGTAAAGTCATAGGCAATTCAGATATGGTGTGAATGAGCAATTTTAAGAGTTAGATTGGTGGAACTTTAAGATTGAGTGGGTATGTTTATCTACGATTACAACCATGCACAACCAAAAAGCCCCTCTTTGCAGAGGGGCTTTTTATTGCGACTGTAAGAAGTTGAATTATTTAAGTTCAACGACGCATCCTGCATCTTCGAGGACTTTTTTAGCTTCATCAGCTGCTTTTTTATCAGCACCTGCGAGGACTGCTTTAGGAGCAGACTCGACGAAAGCTTTAGCCTCACTGAGACCAAGTTCTGGCTTAAGAGTACGAACAGCTTTGATTGCACCAATTTTGTTGGCACCGGCATCTTTAAGGATGACGTCAAACTCTGTTTGCTCTTCAGCTGGAGCAGCTGCGGCTGCGGCTGGACCTGCGGCCATCATAGGAGCTGCAGCACTGACGCCGAACTCATCTTCGAGGGCTTTTACTAACTCTGAAACTTCCATTAAAGAAAGTTCCTTTACTGCGTCCACGAGTTTTTGGACTTTTCCAGACAATTGTTTTGCTTCGTCTGCCATATATTTCCTTTCAGTTACATGCACATATGTGCGTACTGTATTAATTACTTACTACTAGGGGTTTCTGAACCCTTCTTATCTGCAATTGCTTTAAGTGCGTACACTAAGTTTCTACTACCAGCCTTCATAACATTGACCAAACCGTATGCTGGGCCATTCAAGCGAGAGATCAACATAGAGATGAGTTCTTGCTTACCTGGTAGTTTACTCAAGGCTTCGAGCTCAGTTGCTGAAAGAACTTTGTCATCAGCGACCAAGAAACCTTGCTTAATTGTTAATTTATCGGTGTCTTTTTTGAACTGGAAGAGTGCTTTCATGGCAGCAACTTCATCAGTAAGTGAAAAGACAACACCATTCATACCGTTAAAAGAGTCGCGCATCTCTGGTTTGTTGAAGACAACGTTCATCAGTGTATTCTTAGAAACGCGGAACTCACCACCGACTTTGCGCAGAGCAGAGCGGAGTTTTACTTGATCATTCACTGTTGTTCCAGCGAACTCGATGATGGCAGCAGACTTAGCTTTTTTAAGAGTTTCAGTTAATGCAGCAACTTCTGATTGGTTGTGTTTGTTAGGCATAGGTTTCCTTATTTTGTAGATTTGAATATTTTGCACTTCGCACACACGGCAAGCAATTCTTGCCTTGAAGAGTTCGCTATACAAAGCTGCGAAACTCTTTTTAGTTCTCAGTGACGCTCACTCTACAGTGCGCTTACTGCGAAATATTCAAATCAATAACTAATTTTTTCAATTTTTAAGACAGTGTGAAGGCGAGCAGAGGAGGACAAGAAGAAAGTTGAAAAGTGCGAAGTGCAACTTATAAAACTTTAAAAATGTGGGTTCCTCGGCGTGACTTAGGTGTTTGAGCGGATGCTCAGACGTGCGCGCTGTCTTTGGATAAGGCGTAATTATAACAGTTTATTGTGAAGTTTCAAGATTTACTTGTGGAGGCGATATCTTTGAGCCTTCATAAGTTTCCAAAATAGTATCGATCATCTCTTTTTCTGGTATACCGCTCTGGCTCTCAAGTAATTTTTGAAGTTGTTGAAAGGCATCCCAAGCATCTGTAGCATACTCAAAAGTAATACCAACTTGGTTTAGTTGTACCTGAGGGACGTGGTTCGGTAGATCTCTGAGAATCAGAACTGGAGATTGTTCGGAAGGGTAGAGTATTTCTCCAAAAAAGGATTCAAGATCATATTCGTTACCTACCTGACCTGCCTGCTGGGCATTTCCTCTAACGTCATGAGAAATGTACGAAGGATTTTCGATAATATTGTTCATATACATATATGGCTCTTACGTATGGGCTAATAGCTAACTGGACAAGTTAATTATACTCTACGGTGTACACATTCTTGAAGCATTGCATTTTTTTCGTGTCAATTGTATTCTATGTACATACTTCGTATGAAATTATTTACTTCACACAACTACTGCCGCCATCTTCTTAAGGTCTGGGCCATTAAGGCAAAGAGCGGGGTGTCGTGGTAATAGAAGAACAAATACATTTTTAAGAAACCACAAACCCCGCACAAGTAAGCGGGGTTTTTTAATAATTAAACGTAAGAAAATAGTAATAAAAATAAAGAAAGGACAAACGATTGACCGCAATGAATTTTTGAGACAATTAGTCAATGCTCTATATGTTAGAAATGATATAGAATTGCAGCGCGGAAACTTCCGAGTGAAAGGTGATACTGTTGACATT
>CAYUES010000073.1:0-3023 GCA_964443885.1 uncultured Pseudomonadales bacterium | reverse complement strand
TTCCTAAATAACTATCCAAATTGACATCCACTCTACCAATATGTCGACCAGACAAATAGGGATATTGCTTATCCTCCTCAGGCTTTCTAAAGGTGTAAAACATTTCTTCCTCAAGAATTGTATTACCATGTTCATCTAGTTCTGCAATGTTTTTTTCAATGATGTACACTTGTTTATTCCTTAAGGGATAGTTTCCTTTTGCATATACTACTGGATTATCAACAAAAACGCCTAAATAGAAATATACAACTTTGTAGCTGAGTACGCATAAAAAAACGAAAGCTAAAAGAGTTAGTATTGTTTTCTTCATATAAGCAAATTTATGTAAAATTAAAGAATGTGCCTAAACAAGCTGCCAGAATTGAGAATGTTATTCGGTAATTAAATTATTTTTTATATCTTGCATCTCAAAATCAATCATACTCTTGAGTTTCTCAACACTCATCGCCGTATTTTTCTGATACGGGCGCTCACTAGTTTTTAAGTACTCAGCTAAAGAGCCTTTTGTAACTACGCTTGGATCAATTCCATTTGCCTCCGCCACTGCGCGCGCAAAGTCATAGTCTGTCCATTTTTCGCCACTACTTGCATGGAAGAGTCCGGTGGTTTTACTGCGCAGTGTCCAGTCCAGAACCTTCGCAAAGTCGGGAATAAATGTCGGTCCAAAGTAGTGATCGGTGAACTGTGGATACAAAGTACCAGCTTGCAGCCCAGCTAGGATGCGATGCACGACATCGGCTTTGGGGAAGTCATCAGGTCGGAATGGCTGATCAATCCGCAAAATTGTCCAGCTCTGGGCCTGGTTTTGGACAACTTCTTCTGCCCAAGCTTTGGTTTGGCCATACCACTCAATTGGCTGCACAGGATCGGCTTCGGTATACAGCTCTTCTTTAGTGCCGTCAAAAACATAAGCAGTGCTAATGTTGATCAACTGTGCCCCGAGATCATTGGCTGCTTTGACCATCGTTTCGGTACCAATCACATTCACTTGATAGGCAATGCCATCTTTATCACCAGATTGCTTCCAGGCCCCTGTCACGTCGGTGTAAGCGGCAAAGTGGACAATCGCTGTTACGCCTTTGGCATCAAGTGCGGCCATTACTTGACCATACTTGGTGATATCGACAGGCTGAACAGGATCGTTAATATCTAAATGTAAAAAAGTATATTGATGGTTAAAGTCAGTTATAAATCGGGAACCCACTAATCCTTTGCCACCGGTGACTGCTACGATTGGTTTCATACATCCTTTGTAAAAACCCTCAGGCGTTTTGCAACTCAAGAGGGTAGTTTATTACATTCTAAACTTTATTCTTAGCCTTTTTGTAGATCCCAAACGTCAGCACCAAAGTGATCCCACCCTAAGCGGTACTCATCTGGAGCTTCAAGATTGAACTGTGTTGAAGTTGCATAAAATAAGTACATTGGTCGGCTATAGCAGTTTTTTACGCCGTGTGCCACGCCGTTTGGAATTCGTAGCAAACTGGCTTGACCACCTCCTAAAACTAAGCGGTCGTGGGTGTCAAACGTAGGTGAGTCTTCGCGCAAGTCATGCAAGTTGACGAGCAAACGATGATCAGGTGGCACAAACCAGAGATCTTCTTGAGTTTTGTGAATGTGATAGGCTTTGACGACTTCAGGCATCATCATTGAAAAACTTACTTGCGCCACAGTGAATGGCTTCTGGAGACCTGGGATTTCACCATTATTGACACGGAATAACTCCAAAAAATTGCCACCATCATCGGTATTTAGTTTGAGCGGAATCCGCTCAACACCTTCGATCGGTGATTTTTTTCCATACTCTTGAATACTTAAAGCGACGTCGTACTGTGAGGCGATGTTCATGGGCTCCTTTTATATTTCTAAACTATACTACATTTACTTGGCGTACTGAGTTTCAAAGTACTGTTTGTTTTTTTCTTTGAGTGGTTTCCACCAGGCCACGTTGGCTTGATACCAAGCCACTGTTTTGGCTAAGCCTTCTTCCAAAGTCACAGATGGTGACCAACCCAATTCTTGATTGAGTTTTGACCAATCCACACTGTACTTGCGATCATGGCCAGGACGATCTTTGACGAACTCAATCTCACCTTCATCTTTGCCCATGATTTTGAGCAGCATTTGGACGAGCTCGAGATTAGAAACGTCTTTGAGCATACCGCCCACCAAGTAAGTTTGACCAGCTTGACCCTTATTTAAAACAGCATCAATAGCACTGCAGTGATCTTGGACGTACAACCAATCACGGACGTTCAAACCATCACCATACACCGGGACTTTTTTGCCTTCAAGTATATTGGTGATTGCCAGGGGGATTAATTTTTCTGGAAAGTGATACTCGCCATAGTTATTGGAACAGTTGGTGATCGTAAACGGTAAACCGTACGTTTCGCCATAGGCGCGCACGAGGTGATCGGAACCAGCTTTACTAGCCGAGTAGGGACTGCGTGGATCATAGGGAGTGGCGGTCGTAAACTTGTGATCACCTTCTAAAGGCAGTGAACCAAAAACTTCGTCGGTCGAAATGTGGTGAAATCGCTTGATTTTGTGCTCGACAGCCGCTTGCAGCAACACTTGTGTACCCAACACGTTGGTGCGGACAAAACCACCGGGGTTGGTGATTGAGCGATCGACGTGAGTTTCCGCAGCAAAATGAACGACCGTATCCACACCTGTCAGTAAAGTTGTTACAAACTGGGCGTCGCAAATATCGCCTTGGACAAACTTGTAGGTTGGGTGGTTTTCAACGTCCCGCAAACTCTCGAGGTTGCCTGCATAGGTAAGTAAATCAAGATTAATAATCGTGTCTTCAGGGTGATTTTTTATCCAGTAATGGACGAAGTTGCTGCCGATAAAACCGGCTCCGCCAGTCACTAATAGTGTTTGTTTATTCATAGATACTCCCACAGTATACTGAACCTAGCTTATAGTCCAGTCTCTGATTCATAGCGATCTAAAAGGGTATTATACTTGGTGTTTAAAACATCAAATCTTCGTTGTAACGTTTTGCGTTGGGCATG
>CAYUES010000072.1:0-3065 GCA_964443885.1 uncultured Pseudomonadales bacterium | reverse complement strand
TGAGTACTCGACTAAAGTAATCGTACCGTTATTGCCACCGCGTTTATGTTCATCGCCACCGAGCTCAGGCATCGCTGCGAGTTGATCGGCGGTTGGACCAGCTGGAGCAGTTGGATCTGTTGGTGCGGTAGTACCAGCTGCCGCTGTTGGGGAACCACCAGCCATACCATTTTTGCGTAAGTTGTTTTCAGTCCAGAGGGAACCTAAGAAAAAACCTCCTACAAAGAATAATGCAGCTACCACAAGTAGGGCAAAATTCTGGTTTAAGAAATTTGTAAACGAGATAAAAGAATACGGTGATTCTTGTTTCATACTTTCCTTTCGATATTTGTAATTTGAGCAGTAAGCGCACTAATAATTGTTCACAGTGTATATGGTAACCCTCCTTCTTGGCAAGCAGAAAATATGCCAGGTATAATCAACTGTTATGAGTCCACTTTCTCCCTACCAACAAACCCAATTAGCTCGCTACGGCAATCACTCCCAAGCATCTGATACTGAGCTTGAGGAAATGCCAGTCGAGTACGCAACTGGTCGAGCTGAATTCTGCGGTCTTGCTCTCCACGTTTCTGAAAGCGTGCTGATCCCCCGAGTTGAGACCGAAGAACTCGTAGAACTAGCACTCCAAACCGTCAGCGAAAAGCTTTCTATCAAGAGTACAAATGATTTCTTAAGAATTGCTGAAGTTGGCACCGGTAGTGGCGCTATTACGATTGCGCTGGCTAAACACCTCGCTCCTTTTGCTGATCGTATTGAGATCACGAGTTCTGATATTTCAGATGAAGCATTGAGTATAGCCAAGAAAAACCAAGCTCAGTTTCTCTCCAGCACTGAACCCAGAGTAACTTTTTTAAAAAGTGACCTGCTACAAAACTATTCGGCACAAAAATTTGAGTTGATTATCGCAAACTTACCGTATATTCCAAGTGGGCGCATTCCTAGTTTAGACAGTTCAGTCAAAAACTACGAACCGACCCTCGCTCTTGATGGCGGACCTCGTGGCGTAACGCTGATATTCAAGTTACTTGATCAAGCGATCAAGTTCCTCAAACCCAGTGGCGTTGTCCTGCTCGAAATTGATGAAACACATAGTATCGTTGACTTTCGTGAGTTTGCCCAGTATTTTGAAGTAGAAGTGATTCAAGATAGTTTTGGCAAAAATCGCTTTGCTCGGTTGGTTTTTACTCAGCAACCGTATCGCGCCTGAGTTGCCCTGGCCACATACTAGTACGTAGCACCATCAAGAATACCTGATATAGAAAGTTTTTAATTCATGCAAAAAGTCCCTACCACAGTTTTTTCCGGATTCTTGGGATCTGGCAAAACCACGATTATCTCGTCTTTAATCGAAACACTGCAAAAGAATGGTGTTCAGGTAGTTTATATCAAAAATGAAATTGGTGATGAAAATGTCGACGGCCAGATCATGGAAGGCAAGAACATCAAAACTAAAGAACTCTTGAATGGCTGCATCTGCTGTACGCTGGTTGGGCCGTTTATTCAAGCAATTGATGAAGTTATTGAGACTTTGCAACCAGATCGAATCATTATTGAAGCCTCGGGTGCCGCTGATCCTTCAGCAATTGCCTTGATGATCGACTCGCACCCTCGGCTCGAGCGAGATGGGGTAATTAGCATTATCGATGTCGTCAACTTTGAAGGCTATAAAGACTTGAGCATGACCGCACAAAATCAAACCAAGTTTACTGATTTATTGGTTTTTAATAAAGTTGAGCTAGTTGATCTAGCTCGTAAACAAGCAGTCGTAGGATATGTACGCGAACTGAATAATCACTCGCCCGTGGTTGAAGCGCCAAAAGGTACACTTGATCCAAACGTGGTGTTTGGTCTCTCTACGAAAGAGCTCGATACACTTCTGGCTTCACAGGAAGGTCAGGATCATGCCGAACACCATCACGACCACGATCACTTGGCCGAAGATGGAATTACAACTTTTCACCTTACGCTACCAGGTAAATGTGAGCGGGCAGATTTACAAGCATTTCTAGAAGCTACGCCTGGCTCGATCTATCGAATTAAAGGTTTTGTACAGCTGCGTGACGGTTCAGCAGTGGTCGCAAATAAAGTGGGAAAACGAATTAATTTAGAGCCTGCTCCTGAAGGAGTTACTACTCCACGAAACTCCCTTGTTTTTATTGGCTTCAATATCTTGGAACTAAAGCCAGAAATTACCACACAGTTTGCTTCAATTCTGAAAGAATAGTTTTTTTAGCTCGTTCAAGCCGTTTGGTGTCGCAGCTGCCTGCAAGACTCGAAGTGAAACCTCGTGATTTCTAAACTTGTCATGTTGAACAAGTTGTACAAATTCTTCAAATTCAAGTGTGTGGAGCGTGATTTTTTCACCTGCCTCTGGGGCGGCTGCTTGGACAAGTTGTGCATCATGCGCAATATACATATGGATCGCCCACTCCACTCGGCTCGAGTTCTGGACACTAAACCAGTGTTCGAAACTGGTAGCTTCCATGCCACTTTCCTCGAGTAACTCCCGCTGAGCTGTTTCTAGCGGCGTCTCGCCAGGATCAACCACCCCACCCAGTAAACCCCAAAATGGTTTGAGGGTTGGTTGCTCTTGTTGAGTAACGATAATTTTTTTATCAGGAGTAACCGCGATCACGCTAGCCGAGTCAGGACGTTTTGCTCGCTCAAATGTTATAAAAGAACCGTCATACAGTTCTTGTTGCCATTGATAGACATCAAAAAATACCCCGCTGAAAACTTTGATGGCGGTGGCAGGAATGGTGATTGTATCTGGTGCAACTGCAATACTCATTGAAAATTATTCCTATTGTGAAAAACGTAGTTGTACGACTTTAGAGTAAGTAACTCGACTCTTCTAGCTCTTCCTCTGACTCAGGGATAAAGTACATATCCTGGCGATACTCACTCTCACCAATAAACTCGGCTTCCCCTCTGACAACTTTTTCCAGTTGTTTGCAGCAAAAACAACCCGATTCCCCTTGAGGACACTTAAAGCGTCCCAGTTTACGCGCTAACTTGACTTGCTTGGCAACTGCTAGGACTTGATCATGTGCAGCTTCCAAATC
>CAYUES010000071.1:0-3221 GCA_964443885.1 uncultured Pseudomonadales bacterium | reverse complement strand
ATTGATGGTAATCCACTCAACGAGTTACAAGTCAAGAAACTGCTGCAAGGTGAATCACTGATGGCACCAGACTCTGTAATCTTGGAAGCACACAACTATAAACGCGCTCTCGATTGGATTGGTACAAAGGATACGATACTGCAAAATCTGACTTCCCGAGGTGTCCTAGAGCTGCATCGTATCGTTACGGACGGGCTGCTGCCCAGAGAAGAATCAGGTCATTGGCGATCTAGTGATGTGACTGAGGTAGCTGGGGTGGGTGGAGCGGAAGTAATTAGCTACACTGCACCAAAAGCAAAAAGTGTTCTCAAGTTTGTGGAAAGTTTCTTGCAGTGGATTCCGATCCAAATTAACTCAACCATGCATCCAATTTTGTTGGCGGGACTGATTCACTACGTATTTGTTGCTATCCATCCTTTTGCTGATGGCAACGGCAGAATAACCAGGCTATTTACTCACTATTATCTCAACTCATTCGGGTATGATTTTCGTGACTTTTTGACACTAGATGGCTATTACTTACAACATCGCGCCGAGTATTATGATGTCCTGAGCAAGGGAGAGGACTTCGACACTCGCATTCAAGCCGATCTCACCCCGTTTTTAGACTTCTTCACCAAAGGATTTCTTGAGTCAGTTACTACGCTCGGGCAATACATTACAGTTGGGACAGTGCCAGACCAAAGAAAACCCGCAATCAAACTCAATCAAGAAGAAGTACAAATTGTGGACTACGTATACCAGTTTGGCGCGATTACGATTGCTAAAGCAGTAGCAATTGCTTCTGCAACTAAACGTACGGTTCAGCGACGCTTGATGGGGTTAGTCGAGAAAAAAATACTGAAAATTGTAGGCCAAGCCTCGGCAACTCGCTATGTACTGGCTTCGCACAACAAGACTGGTACTTGAGGAGATGTGCCGAAGTAGCGTAGTATTATCTTGTATGGTACATACAACACCTAATTTAGTTGATTCTGACGGGACATCTGGTTTTACCTTAATTGAAGTTTTAATCGTTGCAGCAACTATAGTGCTGTTATTACTAACAGGAATGTACCTCTTGTTGCCAAGTATTGACCGAGGAAGAGATGGTCGACGAAAAGCTGATCTACATAAACTTTCCAGCGCTATTGAAGAGTACTACAACGATAAAGGTAGTTATCCAAATACTGCTGATATGGCCTTTTGTGGTGATGATAATGAAGTACTAGAACCATACTTAGAGAGAGTACCTTGTAATATTTCTACGAACGAACCTTTTTTATACTTGGCTGTCCCAGCTCAAGGCGCCAGCTGTGATGGAACTGCAGGTAGTCGGTGCTCGGGATATCGTTTGCTGACAGATCTTGCTGATAATCAAGATCCTGATATTGAAGGGAAGGGCTGTACAAAGGACTTTAGTGGAGTAAAAGGTTGTCACATGGCTGGTGGCATAGTCTATGACTATGGTGTGGCATCTGGAGTGGAGTTGCGAGATCCTTAGTCAGGACTTGGCAAGTACTCTCTAAGTAGTATATGCTAAAAAAAATGTATAAAAATTCATTACTCAAAAAACGCGGTTTTACCCTAATAGAGCTATTGGTTGTGATGGCAATTCTCGGAATCTTGGCTGTAATCGGGCTCGGCTCATTCTCATCAGCCCAAGCAAAAGCTCGAGACGCACGGAGAAAATCTGACTTGAATGGAATTGCTAAGGCTTTGGAAGTGTACTACAACGACCATGGCCGGTACCCAATTGGTGAGACTAGTACTGGTAGGATTCTTGGCTGCGCGGATGATTTTGCTGATCCGAGAGTTGCTTGTGATTGGGAAGGAAGTATGCGGGTAGGCGAGACCACATATATGCCGGAGTTGCCGAAGGATCCAAAGGGTAATTACTATTACTTTTCTCTTCCAGCCAACAATGGTGCTTCATATGTACTGTTTGCTCGTTTAGAAAATACTGAAGATCCAGCTGTCCCTGTATTGCTTAGCGGTCAACCTGGAGCATATAATTCAATTAATACTTTTCAATCATTTTGCCGTTCAAGTGGCCTTACTAAGTGTAACTATGTTATTACGAGTAGCAATACGACTGTCGATCCTTCGTACCATACTGCTGACAACTAAAGAAAGAGTATTTATATATGAAAAAATCACTAGGCTTTACCTTAATTGAGATCTTGGTGGTAGTTTCGATTATTGGAATTCTGGCTGCGTTGCTTTTGGCAAACATGGTGGGTATTCGTGAGCGAGCAGCGGATACACGAGTAAAAAATAATGCAGCACAACTCAAGAATGCGCTACGTCTCTACTACAACGATAATCAAACTTATCCAGCGAGTAGTGGTACTGATCCTTGTGATACTACATTATCGGGAATTTTAGCGAACTACATTAGTTCAGACTTAATTCCAACTGGGAACGATTGCCGATATGGTAGAACAAATACTGGTGATGGCTTTATTGCTTGTGTCGTACTCCAGAATAATGGTGGTATAGAAGATGATACTAGCAGAAGCTCATGTAATGCTACCGCTGGTTTTATGGAAGTTAGCACTGAAGTATTTGAATCAACCTTTTGTGTCTGTGCGAATTAGGTTACCCAGATTAATCATTCCGTGGCGTTATTGGTAGATAGCTGCGTTTATTTTGTGCTTCGATTGGTGGCGTGGGAGTTACGACTGGATTGGGTTCTGCATCGTGTGGAACTGCAATGGTTTGGAGCGTGCCATCACTATTCTCAATAGTAAAAACAATGGTGCCTGTCCCATCAGCAGAAATCTGATCAGTGTTGATGAGAGCTGTCTTTCCCCCTAAAATAGCTGAGTGAATTTCTGTGGTAAATGGTTGAGAACCTTTCTCAGTATAGGTGATCTCAACTTCATCATCAGGACCTACGGATAGTCCGAACTCATTTGCGGTGTTTGAAGTGGTGTTATCTGAGCTAGATTGTACGTTTCCTGCTTCATCTTGACCTCTAAAGAAAACCGTCACTTCTGCTGTTGTATCAATATCGGCAATAGTGAGCTCTTCTAGTGTTGTTTGTACTCCAAGTTCAGAGTCGGTGGTATGTGCATTCAGACCAACCGTTCTCTCCAATTCTGGTACACGCAGTGCGGCAGCTTGTACTGCTTCATCTGCAGCAATCACTTCAAAATTCAACTGAGAAGTATCGCTTCCAGCATTTAAGGAGGCTGTGGCTTCATCTAAAGCATGGTTGGGATGAAGTCTGACTTGGA
>CAYUES010000070.1:0-3410 GCA_964443885.1 uncultured Pseudomonadales bacterium | reverse complement strand
CGTTTACACCAATCTAAATCTTCGGCATACATAAAGAACTGTTCATCTAAAAAGCCCACATCTTTGGTGACCGACATCCGCACAATCATTGCTGCGCCTGAGCAAGCATCAATAGTGTGAATTGAATCTAGACGTTTATATGTCATGTGATATGCACCAAATGTTTTTGAGTCAGGAAACATTTTTTCAAGACCTGCAAAGTAACTGAGTGAAGCGAGTGGTGTTGGTTCGCCACGATGGCATGCTGGGTCGAGTCTGCCATTTGTGAAAATAACTTTAGGAGTAATCATTCCAACGGCTGGATGTGTTTCCATAAAATCTAGTAAAATATCAAAGTTTGACTGTGGGGTGCACTCAACATCTGAGTTGAGTAACATACAGTACTCTGCTGTTGATTTAGCCAGTGCTACATTATTGCCAGCAGCAAAACCATTGTTTTGTGGGAGTGCAATTAGGTTCACCCAACTGAAGGCTTTCTTAAGCATTGGTACTGTCTCATCCTGACTGTTGTTATCAACGACGGTCACTTTGACGGCATACTTGGTTTTACCAAGGTAGTACTGCTTGAGCGTGAGGAGTGTTTTCTTGAGCCAGAACTGACTGTTGTAACTGAGGATAATAATTTCTAAGTCAATTTTTTTGTTCATGATGCAGACTTTGTACCGATACGTTGATAAATTATATCAAGTTTTTGTGAAATTAACTTCCAGTCAAAGTGTTTGGTAACGTATTTTTTTCCATTTTCAGCTAGTTTTTCTCGAAGTGACTTTGAGTGCAGTACCTGGGTACAAAGTTTTGCCAAGCCTTCAGCAGTATTACTTATCAGTACATGCTGGCCATCAACCACGCCTATACCTTCAACGGCCGTTTCGGTAGCGACCACTGGCGTGCCACTGGCGAGCGCTTCTAAAATTTTATATCGCGTGCCTTTGCCGCTAAATACAGGTGCAACTAAAGCATGTGAAGAAGTAAATGCATCTCTAATATCAGGAATATTTCCAGTGACGGTAATCGCACTATCATGATGAGAAAAGTCAAAAATCTGTTTGGTGGGCGCGGCACCAACGATCCATAGTTTTGCAGTCGGCAAGGTTTTTTTGACAAGTGGCCAAACATTTTCAACCAAAAAGGTGACTGCCTCAATATTTGGAAGCCACTTAAATGTGCCAACAGAAAGCAGGGTTGGCTCAGCTGGTTCTGCACGTTTTTTTTGAGCAAACCACTGCGTGTCTACACCATTTTCTACCACCTCTATTTTTTCTGTGTTCTCAATTTCTTTACCAATAAAAACCTTATCTTCTTCACTCATCACGACCAGTTGATTGCAGTACTTCCAAAAGAATGTTTCCCATTTTTTAATTTTATTAATATCAATTGTAAGTAGTCCACGAAGTAACTTGGGAGCGCGCTCTGCATAACTTTCATAGCCTAAGTACTCGATAGTTTGTTCTACCAGAAGAATCGGAATTTTTGTATCAGGTAGATGCGGCATCATGTAAAATGTTTCCGCGTGAATCACATCGTACTGATCATTTGCAAGTTCTTGTATGACCGCTTCCTTAACTTGTGGCACGTAGTTACGAATAACTAAGAATGGATAACTTGAAAAGGCAGTTTTGAAGATATTTGTAAGGGTGAATGGCTTTTTTGAACGTTTAAAAACTTCTACTTTAGCGCAGTATTTTTCAAGTTCAGGAATGTATGCTTTTTCACTATCTTCTTTAATTAATGCAAACAACGTTACCTGATGCTTATTTGCTAAATGCTTGAGCAAGTTGTACGTTCTGATCTGGCCTCCTGAGTGCAGAGGATATGGTAGATACGGAGTCAACATTAAAATTTTCATAGCTTAGTCTTTGGGCTTAGTTAGATCCAACAATAAATAGGTTGGAGTTTTATGTATCGTAAAGTACTTTTCTTCCAGTTCCCGCGCTTCATCATCATAGCTGGTGGTGATGTAGTGCGTTGCTCCCATTGCTCTCTTTTCTTCAATATAAAAACCAATTGGCCAACCCGTTCGATCAGTTTGGTATAAGAATAGCGTATCACCAAAAGCTGGTGCAATTACTTTAGCATCTGGTGGTGTCATTTTTTGAACAGCGACACCGGCTTCAACGTACTCCCAATGATTAACATTGAAGTAGCCTTTCACTTGCCACCAAGCGGTAATTAAACTTACTCCAAGTATCGCCATCACAATTCCTGTTGCGAGCATCGAAGGGAGATACTGCTGTAAGTACTGCTCTGCCATTACCACGCCACGAGCTACCGTGATGATAATAATCGGGACAAGCAGCACTTGATAGTAATCATGACGAACGTTGCCTGTCGCAATAATGGAAATGTACACTAAACCACACAACCACCAGCTACCATAGATCAAGACTTCGCGTAGTTTCAATTTGTACAAGCTAGTCAATAAAAATGTGACACCAAAGTATCCTAAAATTAATTTTGTCAGCCGCTCAAAGAATAACCACCGAAACCAAGCGGGTCGAAAACGAATCTCATCACTATTAAAGAGCCATTCAAACGCAGGAATACCTGAAGGAAACTGCTCAATCCAACTTCGCCACCACAAGAATGGTAAGACTGCCAAAATTGGAAATGGATACAACCAAATATTTTTAAACATTTTTCTGCCTTCTATGCAGATCGCAATCACCCCAAAAATAGGCATCATAAATCCAACAAAAGGTTTCAGTAAAAGCGCCATCATTAGACTAAGCAAAGATAGAATGTAGAGATAGAATTTTTTATTAAGTAACCAATAGTAAAAACAGGTGAGCGAAAACACGAAGAAGAACAACATCGCTGGTTCAGGCAGGATCACCCGAGAGTAGTAAATATAATATGGCAGTAAGCTACCGACTACAACACTAATATACCCAATTTTTTTGCCTGAAATTTTTGAAACCAGAAAAAACAAACTGAGTAGCGTGCCAATCGAAAAAAGAATCGATACGACACGACTAGTAATTTCTATAGAAAGAAATGGGAGTAATTGTATTAACCCAGCAATGCCCGCATTAATGAGTGGAAACTCAACCATGCGGTAGCCTTCAGGGTTTTCCTTGCCAGAAGCAATATTGGAGTAGTCATGAAAGCGTGGAACTAAGAGCGAGATGCCATGTTTAACGTACTCACGAGTAACTGAGGCGGTGTCTGCTTGGCGGAAGCTATGCCAGTCCAGAACAGGGTTTGTAATGCGGTAAGTACGGATGACAAGGGCAATTAAAAGAATAGCAATAAGTGGGAAGTTTTTAAGTAAAAAACTTTTCATGATGGGTAGCTTACTTTGAATGCTTCTTTTTAGATTTTTTGTTGAGTGAACTATGCTTGGCTGAAGTTCCTGCTGTATCTACCCCGACTACTGGCTTTTGTAGGTACAAGGCTGTAATGATTCCAGT
>CAYUES010000069.1:0-3654 GCA_964443885.1 uncultured Pseudomonadales bacterium | reverse complement strand
ACTACGCCAGCTTGATCCAAAATCACCGCTGCTTCTCGGGCAATGCCACGGACTGACATGGAGTCCACTCGGTTGGTAGTGACTTCGATATCGTAGACACTCTCGCCCGCTTTGTCGTAAATTCGCTCGACAGAAGGGCCAGATAAAGACAATAATTCTTGCAGCTGCTGAGGAGTTGCTTCAGTTTCTAAGTGCTCAAGTAGCCAGGTGTGTGGGATAAGTATGTTCATAATAATTCAGACTATTTTGTATTTTAAAACTGCTCCAAAAATCTCATGTCGCCGCTATATAACAACCGAATGTCATCGATATGGAGCCCAGGTTTGAGTGTGTATGTCCGCTCTACTCCCCAGCCAAACGCAAAACCAGTGTACTCCTCAGGATCAATCCCGCCAGCTTTGAGGACATTTGGATGGACCATGCCTGCGCCACCCACTTCGTGCCAGCCAGATTTGCAGAACTTGCACTTAGTTTTTTCTTCGTTACTAGATCCAGCAGATTCATTATCTGATTTTACAAATCCTGTCCCTCCACAAATATGGCAGGAAAAATCAACTTCAAACGAAGGTTCGGTAAACTGAAAGTGAAATGGCCGAATCCGTGACTTCGTGCCTGGTCCGTAAAACTCGCGGGCAAAGTGATCTAAAGTACCTTTGAGGTGTTGAATCGTAATGCCTTTATCAACAACTAAGCCTTCAAACTGGTGGAACATCTGCGTATGAGTCGCATCTTGCTGACGGCGATAACAGCGCGCAATGTTAATCATTCTGATTGGCGGCTTGCTACCCAAGCGCTCCATCTCTCGGACTTGGCCATTTGAGGTGTGCGTCGTCAAAACCATCTTGCCGCCGACTAAACTAGGATGCCGTTTGCGCGGATTGGCTGCATCGTACTCCACTGGCTGCGTTGTATCTGGCACATCGACAAAAAAGGTTTCCCACTCGTCGCGAGCTGGATGATCTGGCGGCATGTTCAGACTTTCAAAAACATACCAATCCCAGTCAACTTCAGGATAGCGCACTCGAGTAAAACCTACTTTCTCAAAGATGCGTGTAATCTCGTTCATCGCTTGAGAAATCGGATGGACATGCCCTACTTTTGGTTTCTTGCCAGGTATGCTCAAGTCGATCCAGTCACTGTCACTTGACTTGCTCGTAGCTTCCCGAGTCCGGACTACTTCTTCAAGTTTTTGGCGAACAGTATTGAGGAGTTGTCCCGCAACTTTTCGATCTTCGATCGCCAAGACTGGCAGAACTTTGGCCAAAAGATTAAAAGCACCCTTTTTCCCCAGGTACTTTGTGCGGACATCAACATCAGCAGCTTCGTTTTGCAACTGAGTTTCAATGTCATGGATGGCTGATTGGAGTTCTTCGATAGTCATAGTAGCTGCAATCTAATAAAATTCTATAATTTCCTACCCAATACTTACTAATTGTAACAGTGTCTGCGGCGTTTTTTCACTCGAACTCTTGCTGTCTTTTGCTGCCCGCCAACAAAATGACTCACAAGGCAGTGTGGGAACGCTCAGGTACTGTACTCTCTGTCATCCGCCCCTACTTTTTTAAAACTAAAAAACCCCGCTGGTGGGCGGGGTTTTTGAAGTTCAAATTGTAAGATCTACTTCCCCACCTGCTTAACAATCATTGTAAAGGCGGTAAAGTCATTGATTGCGAGCTCACTGAGCATCTTGCGGTTGAGGCCGACGTTTGCATCTTTGAGCTGTTTGATGAATCGTGAGTAAGAAGTTGCTTCTTCGATTTTTGCCAAAGCAGCACCAATACGTAAAATCCAGAGAGAACGCATGTCCCGCTTGCGTAACTTACGACCAATATAGGCGTACATACCAGAGTGCATCATTGCTTCATGAGCACGCTTGTATAAGTGGTTGTTAGCACCACGGAAACCCTTATTGTGTTTGAGGACTTTTTTATGGCGGCGGCGTCTGGTGACACCAGTTTTTGTTCTTGGCATAGTTTTCCTTTAAGCGAGGCCGAGCATTCTCTTGATTTTGAGTGCCCATTTGCCTTTTACTTCAATTGGTTTGCGATACGCACGAATTGTTTTTTTAGATTTTATACGACGACGGTGACGCATATTTTGAGCACGACGTAAAACCTTCCCGGTGGAAGTTATTTTGAAGCGCTTGGCAACGCCAGATCTGGTTTTTTGCTTGTTTTTTGTCATACTTACTCTTGTTCTTCTTCTGCTTTTTTATTTTTCTTTGCTGGCATCAGTTGCGCGAGCAATTTATTTCCCAGTATTCTTGGTGCCGACTCCACGATAGCGTGTTCTTCAGTTGCCTGGATGACACGTTTGAACATTTCGTACCCAAACTCTTTTTTAGTGATCTCACGGCCTTTAAATTGTAAAGACAACCGTACTTTATCACCATCTTTCAAAAAGTTAAGTACCTTATTCAATCTTGACTCAAAGTCGCCTTCACCCATAAATGGCGTAAAACGAATCTCTTTGGTGTCTTGAGCCTTGGCACGTTTTCGACTCTCTGCTTCTTTTTGTTGCAGCTGATATTTGTATTTACTAATATCAATGATCTTTGCGACTGGCGGTTTAGCCTGTTCATTTAACAACACTAAGTCTTTTTCAGCCTCTTGAGCCTTGTTCATGGCTTCGCGAGTAGACATGATGCCGATCATCTCGCCATGTTCAGAAAGTACTCGTACCTCAGGAACACGAATCTGGTGATTAGCGGTCACCCAGACTTTTTGTTGTTTAAATTTAACTGGTCGTTTACGAATCACGTGTAGGTAGTATCCTTATACAAATATCGAGACTACGTATTATATCCTTGACTTGGCAAAAAAGCAAAGTGACAAATAGACAACTTTAAAATAGCTAGTTTGATATACTATTGCATACCTTAACCAGTACTAGTTCATCTTTTGAAAGGTTGCTATGAGTGAAATAAAACGTCCTAACCCAGATGAGACCTCTGAATTTTCAGGACCACGGGTGTCTGATGAAGTTAAGCTCACAATAAGTGAAGTGCTTAAAATCACTCCAATTACACCAATTCCAGAAGAATTGGCGTACTTATCTGAAGAGGCTAAAAGCTCACTTCGTCTTCTGGGTAGAATTCTTGTCGCAAATATTACGTTACGAACTGATATTATTCATCAGCCTAGAGAGCCATTTGTTCAAGAAATTATCCTTCCTCCAGGAGTTAATTATGAAGAGATGAATATTTGGCTGGCTTCATTAGGCTTTACTTTGATTAGCTCAATAGAACTAGAAACAAACGAAAGTAGCAAAAAATGGAGTGTTACGATGAGCCTTACTTCCGGTGAAGCTTAGTCTTACCTTTTGTTGTTCGTAGTGACTAGACATCCTCTAGAAGCAATCTGAAGAGTGCGGTATAATCTCCCCTGTTCGATCGATTAGCTCAGTTGGTTAGAGCGCCACATTGACATTGTGGAGGCCGCTGGTTCGAGTCCAGCATCGATCACTCTCATTTATGAGCTTTATGCGCCGCCGTACGTGCTGGAACGCTCGTGGTGCATCATGTCTTGAATGGTACTGGTTTTCTCGTGAGACTTGCCACCAACTTCGAGGCCGGGCTGTTTGCCTTTTTTCTTTTTCTTACTATTTGATGTTTTAAGCCAACTACTGGCACTTTTGACTTTCATTCGTAAAAGC
>CAYUES010000068.1:0-3837 GCA_964443885.1 uncultured Pseudomonadales bacterium | reverse complement strand
TATCAGGTCGATAATTATGGCTTAAATTTTCTTCTTCATTAATTTCTTCTCTAAAATATTCATAGAGAAATTTCAGATAAAGCTCATACGGAGTAATATCTTCTCTGATCCAAGTATCATTCTCAATTGTTTCAATATATTTTTCACTAACATCAATTCCGTTTTCCCAAAGTTCATTAAACTTATTTAATGCAAATTTATAGTCTGAAGGATTTTTAAGCTCAACATTAAACTCTAAATTATCAACCAATCCGCTTTGTGTAAAATTACTAGAACCAGTAATGACTCTTCCAAGATCTCTATCATCTTCATTAAAGGTCATGATGTATAGTTTTGAATGGATTTTCTCCTCAGGGTATGCTCTTACTTCTAGTTTCCCAGACTTTAGCCATTCAAGAAATTTATGTACTCCTGTCTCAACTTTATGATTGTTTTCACTTTCATCCATTTCATTTTTAATACTTTCTCCAATGTCATCTCCAATTTCTTTATAAGATTTTGAAAACTGAAGAAGTTTGTATGTTTGTTTATTGGTACTGATACCGATTAAAATTCTAATTTTCTCAGTTTTTTCTAGCTGGGGATAAATAGCATAAAAACCACTGGTGTAAAAATAACCAACTAAGATATCAAATAACCGAGTATCTTTAACCAAAACATTAAATCTATTTTTCAGGCTTTCGCCGTTTTCATTAGTGATAAAGGTTAAATCTGTACTCATAATTATTTTACTTCTTTTTGCTAATTCTTGATGTAGGTTTAGTTGAATCTACACTCAATTATAGAACAAATACTCTTACTTTGGGTTATCAATGTGCGTATTGATATGCTTCTATGTCAATACTTGTCATAATTGACAACTTTTTTCAACAGTGTTATTGTGTTCCTATATTATTAAGCAAGCGAGCTTAGATACCGTTTATCTTGGCAGATAAACAAACCTTTTCAAAGGTCCAAGTTAGCCAACCACTCGCGGTTGATTAACTTGGGCCTTTTTTAGTGGCCTCAAGTTGAAAGGAGGCCATATGGCACAAATACAAATAACAGAGGTAGATATCAATCTACTCAATCCCTCGATTTATAATCCGAGGAAACTTTCAGAAAAACAAGAGAAGGATTTAACAGAAAGCTTGAAGCGATTTTCTTTTGTTGACCCCCTGATAGTTAATTCTCATCCTGATAGAAAAAATGTCATTGTTGGAGGTCATGCCAGATACAGAGTGGCAAGAAAAATAGGCTATAAAACTGTTCCTGTTGTTTACGTTAACCTCACTCTAGAGAAAGAGCAAGAGTTAAACTTGAGGTTGAATGAAAACGGAGGCTCATGGGATTATCAACTTTTGAAGGCATTTGATATTTCAATGCTTTTGGACGTTGGCTTCGACGAAGATGACCTGAGCCATATATGGGATGACCAATTCTCTACAGAAGATGACCAGTTTGATTCTCAAAAAGCTGTAGCAAAAGTCAAGACAACTGATATTAAGACAGGAGACCTATTTCGTTTGGGCCGTCACTACCTTCTCTGCGGAGATTCATCTAATCCAGATGATGTTAAAAAGCTAGTTGGAAAGAATAGAATTGATGTCGTCTATTCGGATCCCATATACAACATTAACTTGAGTTATGACGATGGTGTTACTACCAAAGGCAAGTATGGCGGAACCAAAGTTAACGACAATAAATCTGATGAAGAATACAGCATGTTTCTGGAGAAGACACTTTCCAATGCTCTAGCCGTAGTCAATAAAGATGCTCACTTCTTTTACTACTGTGATCAATCGTACATCTGGTTGATACAAAATTTGTACAAAAAACTCGGGATCAAGAATCAGCGTGTATGTCTTTGGTTGAAGAATTCCTTCAACCCGACTCCTCAAGTTGGATTCAACAAATCTTTTGAACCGTGTGTGTATGGGACTATTGGTAGTCCATATCTCAATAGCAATGCTACCAAACTGAGTGAAATTTTAAACAAAGAAATCTCAACTGGCAACCGCTCTCACTCAGACATCATGGACATCTTTGATATCTGGCTTGCAAAAAGAAAAGCTGGTCAAGATTACTTAACTCCTACTGAGAAACCAGTGACTCTTCATGAAAAACCACTAAGGCGGTGTTCTAAACCAAATGACAAAGTTTTGGACTTGTTTGGCGGTTCGGGTTCAACCTTGGTTGCATGCGAGCAAATGAACAGGCAAGCTTTCCTGATGGAAATTGATCCCGTGTTTTGTCAGGTGATTGTTGATCGATATCAACAGTTAACAGGAAAGGAGGTAGTGCAATGCAAATAACACAAGGCATGATCATTCAACTTGGTGAGCACACTTTGGGTTGTGGAAATAGCACAGATACAGAGTTTGTTAAGAAAGTGATTGGCGACGAAACCATCCACTCGATCCAGACTGATCCACCCTACGGAATAGCTATTGCTGAGTCATCTATGAACCCTACGGTTCATAAACCGCTGGCAAATGACCATCTCCAGTCTGACAAAGAGTATATCCAGTTCACCAAGGACTGGCTAGAGCCGGTAAAACCATTCCTATCCAAGAAAAACTCCATCTATTGTTGGAACTCAGACAAGATGATTTTTGCTCTGCGTGAAGCCATGATTCAGTCTGGATTTAAGTTTTCACAGTTATTGGTGTGGGTGAAAAATCAGTCAACCATGGCAAGGCTTGACTACTTACCCCAGCATGAACTTTGTGCGTATGGTTGGTTTGGGACACATGTGTTTCAGAAAGCTCAAGATAAGTCAGTGCTCTTTGCTCCCAAGCCACAAAGAAGTAAATTTCATGCAACTATGAAGCCTCTCACCCTGATTCGTAGGTTGATTCTAAACTCAACTGAAGTTGAAGACACAGTCTACGATCCATTTTTGGGGAGCGGGACAACACTTTTAGCCGCTCACCAAACTCTTCGCAAGTGCATCGGGATTGAGCTGGATGAAGGCTATTGCCACACCATTGTAGAGCGTTGGGAGAAGCTGACGAACCTTGAAGCTACCGTAAGAAAGGAGACACATGAACAATGATTTACAAGACCGAACCCAGCAAAACAGGCAGTTGATGCTCGAACAACTCAAGAAAACGCCAGTGGTGCAAATTGCTTGTGAAAAAACCGGAATTGCTAGATCCACATTTTATCGCTGGAAGGAGGAAGATCCGAAGTTTGCTAAAGAAGCAGATGAAGCATTAGCAGAGGGAGTTTCTTTGATTAACGACATGGCAGAGAGTCAGTTACTTTCTGCCATTCGAGACCGCAATATCTCTGCAATTTTCTATTGGTTGAATCATCGCCATTCAGCCTACAGCAATAAATTAGAGATCACTGCCAAAGTGAAAGATGAAACGCTTTCACCAGAACAAGAAGAATTAATAAAGAAGGCACTTAAACATGCCTCACTCATCATGAAAGGAAAAGATGAATAAATTACTTAACGAAAAAATAATTAAACAGGTCACAGATGACCGAAAAATGCGAGTTAGCTTAACAAGAGAAAGTCTGCTGTATTTCTCCACAGTCTACTTTCCTCACTACTTTAGCTATGACTTTGCCCAGTTTCAGTTTGAAATGCTTCAACTGGTTGAGGATAGTAACTGCCCATTTGGAGTGGTTATAACCTTCCGTGGTTCAGGAAAATCAACCCTCTTTACTACTATTGCTCCTCTCTGGACCATCATGGGTAACCAAGCAAAAAAACATGTTGTGATTGTCTGTCAAACTCAAGAACAAGCTCGATCTCATATGGCAAGCATCAAGGCTGAGTTAGAGTCTAATGAATTGCTTCGAGGAGACTTGGGACCGTTTAAAGAAACCAATGATACTTGGAAT
>CAYUES010000067.1:0-3917 GCA_964443885.1 uncultured Pseudomonadales bacterium | reverse complement strand
CAAGTATCGGACCCCATTTGAAGTAGGCGTTTTTACTGTGACCTTCCGTGATGCTGGCCATATTTTGGGTTCAGCTAGTTTAGAAATAATTGATAACTCCGCGACTGGTGATGTTAAAAAAATTGTTTTTAGTGGCGATCTAGGCAATATGCCGGAAGATATTCTGCAACCGACCGAGTACATCGAGTCGGCTGATGTAGTAGTCATGGAAACAACCTATGGTGATCGACTGCACAAGCGAGAAAACTCTGTTGAAGTGCTTGCTTCAGAAATCAATACCGTTCAGAGCACTGGCGGAACTTTACTGATCCCCACGTTTGCACTAGACCGCACCCAAGAGATTCTGCACAAACTGATGCACTTAAAACTCCAAGGCAAAATTCCAAAGGAGCTGCCGGTCTACTTAGATAGTCCAATGGCTAAAAAAGCGACGGAAATTTACCTCAAGTATCGCAATATTTTTAATGAACATGTGCAACAAGATTTTAAAAAGGGCAGTCCGTTTGATTTTCCAGGACTCTTTGTCACAGTCGATAATCAGCAAAGTGACGAGATTCATGAACAAGAAGGCCCCAAGGTAATTATCGCTGGCAGTGGCATGATGACGGGCGGACGCATCTTAAAACATGCTGCTCATTACTTGCCCGAGTCATCAACACGACTGCTGATTGTGGGATACCAAGGCGAAGGTACGATTGGTCGTGAACTAGAAGAAGGTAAAAAGGAGATTACGATTGATAAAATCCTAGTGCCAGTTGTAGGAACCATTAGCAAAACGCAGTCAATGAGTTCTCATGCCGATCAAGACCAACTACTTGTTTGGTTGAAAAAGATTGCTGGCGTGAAGAAAGTTTTCCTCACTCACGGTGAAGATGGTCCACGAGCTGCCTTCGCCCAGAAAATTACTGATGAGCTGGGTATTACTGACGTCAGTATGCCTAAGCTTCATGACCTAGTTAGTTTGTAGGTTCTGTGAGCTCAGTTTTGAATTCTTGTATTTCAGTAATCTCAAGACAGTCTTCTTTGGCAAATGGACCATTTTGGGTGCGGATAATTGACCAAGTCGTCGCGGGGATTTCTACTTGCCGCGCCACATCTTGCACCAGCTGACGAATATATGTGCCTGGTGAAGTCGTCACTTGAAACTCAGTTATAAAAAATTCTGCCTGCTGAGTTGTGTCAGTTTCGCTATGGGTGGCAAAACTTGCTGCTGGTTCACTCTTACTAGTGCCACTGAGCGTGGCAAAACTTTCCGACCAACTTTGTAGAACTGCTGCTTGTCTAAAGTCACCCGCCAGCTTGGCAATATTTTCTTGCTGCTGGCTCAACACTTCATCTGCAAAAATTTTTCTCGTTTCAAGCACTTGAAAATTCTCTAGCACCACCAAGCGTTTTTTTTCTGGAATAGTTGCCTGCTCACGAGCCAAATCAAAACTAGACTTTCCTTGCAATCGGCGAGCAGAAAAATCTGGAATTACTTGTTGATACTTGCTAGGAAAAGCAGCAATCACGACCTCTATTTTTTGAGTGAGTTGATTCAGCTGAGTGAGTACCTCCTCACTCACGTCATTTTCCAGTTTGGTAATTTTGCCGAGCTGATCGCCGCTATCTGTCTCGACTCCCCACAACACAGAAAACTGATATGTTTTCTGCCAATTCTGAAAACTACCCTTAGCATACCGATCAGCACCACTCAAAATCACTATCACACCTTCGGCCATTGGATCAAGTGTCCCGGTGTGGGTAGTTTTTTCACCAAGCAACTTTCCGCATGCTTGGGCAAGTTGGTGTGAAGAGCTCGCGAGTGGTTGCCAAGTGGGAAAAATCATACACATGTATCAAATCTAGCTACTACTAAGACTGCTATTGAAACACGATTATACCGCTACATCAGCTCGCAGTATGTACCAGATAGAAAAATGTGGTAAACTCACAGACTGATACTACAGCAAAATCGTGAAGCTCTTATGTCACAAAATGAAACAGTAATTAAGTTCACCAACGTCACCTTTGAGTTTGGCTACAACCGCCAAATTCTCAACGAGGTTAACTTTTCTGTACGTAAGGGCATGAAGATTGCACTGATGGGTCAAAATGGCGCGGGCAAGAGTACTATTTTCAAGCTAATGACTGGCGAACTCAAGCCAAGTTCAGGTGAAATTTCAATCGATAAAACCCTGACCGTTGCCACCGCAAAACAAGTGATTAGTCACGAAGATCGTGAACTGACTGTTGAAGCCTACTTTCAGAAGTACTGTGACGTTGATATTCATGAATTGAAACGCAAGATTAGCAGTGTGCTTGATGCCGTCAATTTGAAAGCACCACTTGATAAGCAAATTAGATTATTTTCGGGTGGTCAGCAAGCGCGGTTACTACTGGCAGCGGCATTGATTCAAGATCCAGACTTACTTTTACTAGATGAGCCAACTAATAATCTTGATTATGCGGGTATTGAGCACCTTACCCACTTTCTAGTGAACTACAAAAAAACGGTCCTGATTATTTCTCACGATGCTGAGTTTTTACAAGCATTTACCGATGGCGTGTTGTACCTCGATGTCTATAACCACATTGTTGAACAGTATGTTGGCAACTACTACGACGTGGTGGAAGAAATTTCGATTCGGATTGAAAAAGAAAACAGACAGAATGCATTGAAAGCTAAAGAAATTTTGGCCAATAAAGAAAAGGCGAACTTCTTTGCTCACAAAGGCGGCAAGATGCGACTCGTGGCCAAGAAGATGCGTGAAAAAGCAGAAGAGCTGGAAAGTGAAAAAGTGGACGTTCGTAAAGAAGATAAAGCAATTAGAAAGTTTAGAATTCCAGCACAGCAAGGAATGTCGGGTCCGATTTTAAATATTTCTTCGTACACGGTGATGCAAAACCATCAACCAGTCACTAAAGAAGCGCGTCTTTCGTTATCAAAAGACCAGCATCTATTAATCACTGGCCCCAACGGAATTGGCAAAAGTACGTTGATTGAATCACTAGCAACGGGAACAGCGCCAGGTGCCCAGATTATGCGCGGCATTCGTGTCGGCTACTATCGCCAGGATTTTTCTACTTTAGACTTTAACGACACGATTCATCAGTCACTCGTCAAAGCCTTGATGGCTTCTGATGGCACTGTCCAAGAAGAAGAGCTGCGCTCAGTGGCAGCGGGCTTTTTAATTACTTCAGATTTAATAAATACTCCAATCGGTAGTTTGTCAGAAGGCCAAAAAGGTTTGGTTTCTTTTGCACGATTGGTTTTACAAAAACCGGGGCTGCTCATTTTAGATGAGCCAACCAACCACATTAACTTCCGTCATCTTCCACTGATTGCTGAAGCGCTTGACGCCTACGAAGGGGCAATGATTTTGGTTACTCACGTACCAGAATTTCTTATGCAGATTCGTGTTGACATGGTGCTTGATTTAGAAAGTTAATCCTCACTCTTCGACCTCTATTTTTGTTATACTTAAAATATGCAAACACCGCGCGGGATTCGATATATATCTGATGAAACGTTATCTTGGATTCGTAAAAAAAATGGAGATAGCTTCAGGTATTTCAATAGACTGGGCAATACGCTCTCACCTGATGATGTTACAAGAATTAAAACTTTAGTGATTCCTCCAGCATGGGTTGACGTGCGGATTTGTCCTGACGCCACGGGACATATTCAAGCGGTCGGCATTGATGCGCGGGGAAGAAAACAGTACATTTACCATCCTGACTGGATGGCGTACAACCAGCAACATAAATTCGATTCACTGCGCCGGTTTGGTGAAGTTTTACCGACGCTACGTGAAACAGTTGCAGGTCACATGCGCCAACATACGCTTTCGAAGGAGCGCGTTTTAGCGACTATGGTATGGCTCCTCGAACACACCTTTATTAGAGTGGGAAATAAAGCGTATGCCAGAGAAAAT
>CAYUES010000066.1:0-4156 GCA_964443885.1 uncultured Pseudomonadales bacterium | reverse complement strand
CTGCTTCAGCCACCCAAGTCGAGCGAGACAACATGAGCCAGCTCTTTTATGATCTGGGAGGTCGAGAAGTGTATACGATTTCCCAACCTCTGGCGGCCAGTATTGGTGCAGGAGTGCCGATTGCTGATTCGTCTGGTAGTTTTTTACTGCAGATGGGCAGTGATGTCGTCGAGGCGGGGGTGACTGCCTTGGGGAGTTTGGTGCACTTTGAGCACAGTGAAAAAGGTGGTCGCCACTTGATTGAGCAGATTCAACTCTATCTCCAGCAGGAAATGGGTATCCAAGTCAGTCCAGAGGAAACACAGCGGCTGCTTGAAAAGGTAGCCTCTGCTAATCCCGAGAGTAAACGCCAGTTATTAATTACAGGCAAAGATTCCAAACAAGGCAATCCAATTGAAGTCAAGATTACTGCTGATTCTTTGTATGAGATTGTGTTGCCACAACTCGAGAGCTACCAAGCATTACTCCAGCGGTTGCTGGCCAAGATCCGCCCCGAGTTGACGGTAGATGTAATTGATAAAGGTTTGCTTTTGTCTGGCGGCTTGAGCCAACTCCACGGCTTAGACCGCTATTTACTGCAAAACCTGGGAATGCCAGTCGCTGTCGTTGAAGATCCGGCAACTAGTGTGATCACAGGAATTCATACCGCGTTGGCTCACTTGGACGAATATACAGAAAGTTTAGGCTATGTCACTTAAAATTTTTACTATCAATATCGAGGGTAACCGCCACTTCGCGCGCTGGCCACAAGTTGTAAACCAAGAAAAACCAGATGTACTGTGCTTGCAAGAAGTCTATGAAGTGGATGTACCGTTTATAGAAGAAGCAACAGGTTTGCAGGGCGAGTTTTTTGCAATGATGAACATTGCCGAGGAAAATAAATATAAACTACCACCACGCGGCCGTTGGGGTGTTGGCTACTTTACCAACTTACCTACCACTGGTATTCCTGCTCACTACTATTCCAAAACTGCCCAAGTCCAGGACTTCACTGCACCAAATGACGCTTCGCGGGTGTTTGTCGTCAAGACAGTCGAGAAGGATGGCGTGTCGTACACCGTCGGCACGACCCACTTCACCTGGTCAGGTGGAGGTGAAGCTACAGATGACCAACGTGCTGACCAACGAGTATTTTTAGAAGTTTTACAGCAGTTTCCTGATATTGTTTTTTGTGGAGACTTTAATGCGCCGCGCGGTGGCGAGATTTTTGCCGAGTTCGAGAAGTACTTTATCGATCACTTGCCAAAAGATGTGACTACAACTATTGATTCTGAGTTGCACTATGCGGCACCCCTTGAGTTGGTGGTGGATACAATCTTCTCGACACCACACTACAAGCTGAGTAATGTCCGGGCGATCAGTGGGGTGAGTGACCACATTGGGGTGGTGGGGGAAGTCGAGCGGGTTGAGACAGAGCAAACGAGTAACTAAGCTGTTTGTTGCTGGCGGTTTTCAATATTGGATAGATATTTTTGCTGATACAGTTGTAAGGCGAACGTGGGCAGCTGCCAATCAACTTGCAGTTTATTAATATTCATGCAATTTTTTAATGTGAGTTGAGCTTTGCTTTCTTGGTTGCAGACAATTTCGAGAAAATCTCCTAAAGTAATATACTCTTCAGGTGGAAATACTACTTCAGCAAGTGAGTTTGGGGGCGTTACCAGCGATTGTAATTTTTCGATCAAGTCATCCCAACTACTGGACGTAAGTAGTTGCTCCATGATACGTGTTTTTTCTCTCCTGCTAAGGTTCTCTCTATGAAAGCGTGCTGCTTCCTTATCCATTACTGTCCTTGTTTCTGATCACCAAGCACTGCTGCTTTAAATTGATTGCCGCGATCTTGATAGTTTTTGAATAAGCCAAAGCTGGCACAGGCGGGGCTCAGTAGTACCACACTGCCTGGTTGGGCATTGGCAGTTGCGAGTGCCACGGCTTCTTGCATTGAAGAAACATGGTGAAGTTGTGGAGTTGTAGATGCAGTTGACTCACTTAAATTTTCACTTTGAACTGCAGCTTTTCCAGCATTTTCATCCGCTGCTCGTACCGCAGCGGCAATTTTCTCGCCAGTCGGCGGGAAGAGAATCAAGTGCTTGATATGTTGTGCCAAAATTTCGTGGGCTAACTCCTCAAACTCAATACCTTTATCCGAACCACCTGCCAGCAAAATAATCTCTTGGCCGGGGAAACTGCGCATTGCTGCAATTGAGGCCTCAGGTGTCGTGCCCTGAGAATCATTGTAGTAAGCGACGCCATTTTTCTCGGTTACGAACTCGAGGCGATGAGGCAGAGACTTGAATGAAGTGATCGCGTTTTTTAGCTTTTCAGTTTCGATGCCGAGCAGTTTGGCCACAATAATCGCGGGGAACGAGTTGAGAATGTTGTGTTCGCCTTGGAGTGGTAGATCGCTCACGGAGCAGATTGCTTCAGTTTCATAAAAAAGCTGGTCGTCTTTGCGGAAGGCCACCACTTGGGCTTCGCCAGGATGCGCCAACAAAAAGCTCTCTGACTCTTGAGTCAGTGGGATTAACGTCAGCGAGTAGGGCAGTTTCTGTGCGGGCGAAGTCTGTGCAAAGCGGCTCGGGATCTCGTACTCAGGATTGTAGATAATGTAGTCACTCGGGGTTTGGTGGGCGGCGATCGGCGCTTTGGCAGCCACGTACTCCTCAAAATCCTTGTAGTAATCCAGATGTTCAGGCGTAATATTTTGGACAACCGCGATGTGTGGACTGTAAGGTAACGTCTGGAGTTGGTGGCTGGAAAGTTCGAGGACGACCAAACTTTGGGCGAGTAGCGGAACTGACGTTGGATGCTCTGCTACAGCGAAGGATGCGTTTTCAGTGGTGGCAGTAGGTGAGACTGTGCCTGCAGTTTCTGTGGTCTGAACCAACTTTTGCAGCTCTTTCAAAATTTCCAGAGCTGGCACGCCAATATTGCCGGCCAAGAAAACAGGTTTGCCAGCTTCTTTCAAAACATGAAAAATCAAGGCGGTGGTGGTACTTTTGCCTTTGGTTCCCGTAATACCAATTGTTTGTGGCCGCTCGGTAGCAGGCAGCGCATGCAAGATATCCAAAAACAACTCCATGTTAGAAGAGTAGCTAACGGTTTTATTTGGCAAAGTAGTGAGCAGTGAAAAGAACGGATGTGAAAAGGGAATACCGGGTGTTTTGAGCACCAAAATTTGTGGTTGCTCCAGCAGCTTCGGCAGGGCTTCACTCGTGGTCTGTGACTCTGGAGCGTTGCGGAAGAACGTAGTTTGGGTGTCTGCTGCTACCGCAGTTTGCCACTCCGCAGACAATTCTTCTTGAGCTTTATCATCAACGAGCAACAGTTTCTGATCAGGCAAAAAGTGACGAATCATTTGGTAGCTAGAAAAACCTTCTTGCCCCAGTCCAAAAATGAGAACGGTTTTATCTTGCAGTTTCTGGGAAAGGGTAGCGTGAATGAGCTCTGAAAGTTCCATGCATGTATTGTAGCAAGAGACCTTGATACAATACACATAGATTTATGCCTAATACAGATACTACTGCACCATTACTGGAAACCACCGAGCTATTTCAACTTGCGGTGGTGACAGAGTGTTTTGATCGAGTACTCGAGGTTGTAACTGCGCGCACTACCGATGCTCAGTCGGGTACATCCACTTTGTTGGTCGCGACACCCAATCCTGAGCAAATCGTGCGTTCCCAAGAAAATCAAGAGTTTCAGAAAAATCTCCAAGCAATGGATCTGTTGCTCCCTGACGGCGTAGGATTGGTTTTGGCTTCACGGCTGTTGGCCGCTGCCGACAAAGCACAGCCTATTTCAGAGCGAATCACCGGTATTGATGTCGTCCAGGAACTACTCGAGTTTGCTACAAAGGAAAAGAAAAAAGTGTTGGTAATTGGTGGTCGTGAGTATCACACAGCGAGCAGACCCAAGGTGACCTCTGACTTTATCTGGAACTGGGAAGAAGGGTACGCAGACGTTGTCCACCCAACGCCAGCAGAAGAAAAACACCTCACCGAAACTATTCAAAAACTCAAGCCGGACTATGTTTTTGTGGCGTTTGGTGCGCCGTTTCAAGAAAAATGGCTCGTTGATCATCGCGGATTACTCGAAAAATCTAGCGTAGAAATTGCAATGGCTGTCGGTGGTACCTTTGACATGCTGACTGGCC
>CAYUES010000065.1:0-4187 GCA_964443885.1 uncultured Pseudomonadales bacterium | reverse complement strand
CAAACATATTCCGATCATTATGATCTCTGCGAGTCGCGATGTTGAACAAGATGCGAAGAGTGCGGGTGCAGATGGATTTATTGCTAAGCCATTTCAAATGGATTACTTGCTACAAATGGTTACAAAATATGTATAAATTTTCTGAGTGTTTTTACTTGATTGTATCTACAATTTTTTCGAGCTCTTCTATAGGTAAATCTACACTGGTTGAAATTACCTCATAGGTAATTGTATCTTTTGTCCATTTAATTGACTTTGTTGTGCCTAGCTCATTGATACAAAGTGTTCGATTTCCCATTTGCTTAGTTTCAGCTTCACACTCAAACTCCTGAGCAGGGATCATCAAGATTCCAATTTTATCTGTTCCGTTACTGAGTTGTGTGTCAAAGAGTGTGCCACCACTTGGAAAATCAATCCGTTTGGCTTTATGAACAATGGAGTAGCCTTTGGGTAGGTACGGATTGAGGCTTTCGGCTTTTTGTTGACCTTCTGCAATGGTGAGGGGCGCCACTTCTGTAACAGTAGGTTTTTCGAAGTAAAACACAGCGCCGACTACCAAGATTATGATCCCAACAAGTCCAGTTAAAAAGAGCGGGAGCTTTTTCGATTCAAAGTTCATACTCTCTAATATAAATCACTTTTGGGAGATGTGCTAGAGAACATTACTCTAGCTGTTTGTCAGAGCGAGTGATACTAAACTCACCATCCAGTAGTTCGAGTAGTTTTTTTGAAGTTACATAGTTGCGCATCGTCATCTCTTTGTAGATTTTTTTGCCCACTAGTTTGTTGAGCTTGCTTTTTGTTAAGCCATCAAGTTGGGTACTCAAGTAAATCACGGTTTCACCTGCAATAAACTCATCGATGCCTTCTTTGAACTCAATCTGAGTTACGGCTTCGGCGGGTTTAATAGACGGTGAGAGAAAGGCAATGTAACGGCGGATGTCGGCCTCGGTATGCCAGCTATCAGGCACTTGGGCGAGGACGGTTTTGAGTTGCTGGTGGGTGCGGATCATGACACGGATTGGGAAAGTGAATTTTTTTATGAGGGCTGACTCAATGTGTCTGGTTATCTTGACGTGGTTGGTTTCTTTGGTTTCAAACGTCACGTTACCGCTTTGAATGTAGGTATCGATGTGAGTGAAGCCGGCGGTTTTGAAGACCGAGCGCAGATCCTCCATGCGGACAATGTTTTTGCCACCGACGTTAATGCCTCGAAGTAATGCTGCATATTTCATGATGGTAGTTTATCACGGCCATGTTTTGTGCGCTTGAGCTGCCAATTTGGTATACTACTAGCTATATGAAACTACTCACCGCTCCCCAACTAATTTCTGGACTCGTTCACTTTGTGACGACTCTGGTGGAAGGTTTGCTCAGTTTACGAATTATCCTGAAGTTATTTGGCGCATCTACTACTGCACCATTTGTAAGTTGGGTTTATGAAACCACTCAACCACTCTTGAATCCATTTGCTAATATGTTCCCGTCCCCACAGATTTCTGGTGGGTTTGTGTTGGAGTTTTCTTCATTCTTCGCATTGATGATCTATGCCTTCATTGGGTACGTGATTACCCAGGCACTAGAAACGATTGTGTACTATGATGAGCGACGAGATGAGCGGAGAAGGTAGAGAACCATATGACTCTTCCAATTGTTCCCGATGCATTTACTCCACCCGAAAAACTTGTGCATCCAAACTTTACTGCTCGTAAGCTCTGTGCTCGTGATGTTGATTTGGATTATGCGGCTGTAATGTCGAGTATCGATATAATCCGCAAAACCCGCGGCGGTAGCTGGCCAAACTCTGATTTGACACTAGAAGATGACTTAATTGATTTGAGCTGGCATCAACGTGAGTTTGAGAATAGTTCTTCTTTTGCATATACCGTGATGAATCATGCGGAAACTGAATGTTTGGGTTGCTTTTATTTGTATCCACCTGGCTTCAGAGGTGAAGCTCCAGCTGGCACCGATATAGACGTTAGCTTTTGGGTAACTCAAAAAGCCTATGACTCAGGTTTATACCCCGTATTATATACAGCACTCAAACAGTGGCTCGCTGCAGAATGGCCGTTCAAAAATCCGTACTGGAGTAATCAAGAAATCCCAAATAATTAATTGTATGTCTGAAAAACTTCCTACTTTTTCAAGAAGAGATTTTCTGAAAGCCGCACTGCTTACTGTAGGTATACTTACAGTTTCTCAAATTCCAGACTGGGTGGATTCTTTAGAAACCGAAAAGTTTGATGAACTAATCCAAATTTGTAAAGAAGTCTTATCTCCTGAAGAAGTTTTAGACGTTTTAGATCAAGAAGATTATCAAGAGGCACTGGGATTAGTATATTCCTTCATATTAAATAGTGGTCTTGATCCAGATGAATATTTAATTTCTCAAGACTATATTATTCCTGGTCTCTAGTAAGTAACCTATTTAATTATTCCCACCTTACAAATTTCATTGATTGTAGAGTACAATATCTACTTGGCTATTTTGTCCCTTTTAGGACGCGTACTTAGGTGTTCTTCAAATAACGCATGAAAACCTTCTATCAAATACTAGGAAACTCCTTCTTTGCCTCCTCCTCGGTGGTACTGGTCTGGTTTGCTCTCAGTCTTTGGGTCTATACTCAGACCAACTCGGTCTTAGCCAACTCAGTAATGTCTGGGATTTACTTGGTCGCGATTGCCCTCACTGGAATCTGGTTTGGCTCCCTGGTTGATCATCACAAAAAGAAAACAATGATGATGGTCTCGACCTTGATCTCGACTGTCGCCTTTAGTATTGCCTTTGCGATGTATTTGTTACTACCAGCCTCTGTGTTCACCAGTCACACCAGTGTCAGCCTCTGGATTTTTATCTTAACGATCTTTGTGGGGGTGATTGTTGGCAACATTCGCGGTATTGCCCTGCCGACAATGGTAACTATTTTAGTGCCTGAAGACGATCGAGACAAAGCCAATGGTTTAAACGGGACAGTCAACGGTGTCTCATTTTTAGCAGCTTCGATTGTCAGTGGCTTTTTACTTGCCACCTCAGGTATGTACTGGATTTTGCTCGGGACAATTGTTTTGCTGATCATGGCGGCAGTCCACCTATACTTCTTGGTTATTCCTGAAAACAAAATTGTGCACTTACATGAAGCGGTAGATCAAGCGGGGGAGCACGCGGCAACTTCAAAAGCTGCTCATGCGGAATATTCGATGGAAAACCATTCGAGCGATGAATCCTCAGTTTCAACTGCAGTCACTGCACCAGCCAAAAAATTTGATCTCTTTGAAACTTTCAGAGTCATCAAAAAAATTCCTGGTTTGCTGACGATTATCTTCTTTACTTGTTTCAATAACTTCCTGGGTGGTGTCTTTATGCCGCTGATGGATCCATATGGTTTGTCACTGGTTTCACTGCAAACGTGGGGCATCTTGTGGGGGTTCCTTAGTTTGGGCTTCATTATCGGTGGTATTTTTATTGCCAAAAAAGGTTTGGGCAAAAATCCACTCAAAACACTATTTACTGTAAATATGGTGCTCTGGATAATCTGTATTTTCTTTGCGATTCAGCCATCAATTGTGCTAGTCAGTGTTGGTCTGTTTTTATACATGTGTTTAGTGCCTTTCATTGAGTCATCTGAGCAAACCGTTATTCAAAAAATTGTTCCAAGAGAACGCCAAGGTCGCGTCTTTGGATTTGCGCAAAGTGTTGAGTCCGCTGCCTCACCGCTGATGGCGTTTGCGATAGGGCCGGTTACCCAGTTTTACTTTATTCCGTTTATGACCACTGGCGCTGGTGTTGAGTTGATCGGTGACTGGTTTGGCGTGGGCACCGGGCGGGGAATTGCATTGGTTTTCTCATTAGCGGGCCTGATTGGTTTGATTGTGACAATTATGGCGCGCCGCTCTAAGGCCTACCATGCACTTTCTAAACAGTACTTGAACGCCTAAAACTCTGGGACTTCCGTTTTCACTCATTTTTGATATAAAGTGTCAGTAATGACAATAAAATTCATGGGCGCCGCTGGCACAGTTACTGGATCAAGCTACGTTTTAACTTCTGATTCGGGGCAAGCAATTTTGATTGATTTGGGAATGTTCCAAGGTCTGCCAGAAATTGAAGAACTCAACTTTCATGAGTATGAATACGATGGTAGCAAACTCTCGGCAGTAATTTTGACGCATGCACATCTAGACCA
>CAYUES010000064.1:0-4327 GCA_964443885.1 uncultured Pseudomonadales bacterium | reverse complement strand
TGTCTGACAAAGACTTAGTAACGCTCAAATCGATATGAAATCACAGTACAGTAAACCAATTTCTCCAGAAAAGTTCCAAGCCTCACAGCTCGGAGATTTAGAAGCATACTTGAAACTCATACGACAACGTGCTGCCGAGTACCGTTCCAAAGCGACTGTCCGTATCGAAAAATGTTTGGTATGTGGCAGTACGCACCTGCAGCCATTTCTCGAGGTATTTGAGTATCACTATCTGCAGTGTCAAAGCTGCAGTCATATTTCACTGCAAGAACAACTACCTCCGGAAACCTTGCGGGATTTCTACCAAAACTCCGGCTCTTACTCTAGTACCTATGTTAATCCTGAACAGTTAGCGTATCGATTAGAGCAAATTGCTAAGCCAAAGGTTGAGTTTATTATGAAGCAGTTGCAGCCAACCAGCGGAACTTGGCTGGATATTGGCTGTGCTATTGGTGACATTTTACACGCAGTTTCGTTGTATCCGGGCTGGAAAGCGACTGGCATAGAGTTGAGTTCGCAGTCGATTGCAGTTGGGCAGAAGGCCTGGAATGTATCAATTAAACAGCAGTTATTCAAAACCTACTGTGCTGAAAATCCAAAGGCCACCTACACAGTCGTTTCAGCTTTTGGATACTATGGATTAATCCCCGATCCTTTGAGCGAGCTCGAGCTTGCAAGTAGCTTGCTCAGTCCAGGTGGTTACTTAGTTGTTGGTGATACAAATGCTGGCTCACTTTCAACAATGGTTCAACAGAGCTTTCCTGAGCTCAGCTTGCGTCACATAATCCCGCCAAATACTCTCAATAGTTTTACAGAAAAATCTCTCTTGAATTCACTCAAAAAGGTTGGTTGTAAACCAATTGCGATCTGGAGGTTTGGATTAGATTTCTATGAAATGCTCAAGTACTTCTGTATTTTACAGCCGGGTTTTCAAAACACTCCGCTGTATGGATACTTACAAAAGAATGGAAATCACTTTCAAACTGTGGTGGATCGAGATAAAAACTCCGACTACATGCTAGTGGTGGCACAGAAACTGTAGAGCTTTTGCGATTCTATTCAGGATTACCTCAAGTAAACATGATTTTCAATTGCGGTTTCAGCATCGTAGTTTGGATTCAGATACCCAATCAATCGCTGGGTAATCGGTACTCCAAGGACCTTCTCTAGCACTAGAATCGGAATTACCAACGGTGAGAACTGTGGTTTAAATAAAACTCGAGCTTGCTTATTTTTTGAACCAGCATGTTTTCTTGCATAATCTACAGCTACACAGTCAGCAATTCTAGTCACGCTTGCGCCATCAAGTTTATAAAAATTCTCAGTTAAGTATTTTTTTTGAAACTGCAAGTACTTTGATTCGAGTTTTGTATCTAAGTACTTGGTAATACTCGACTTCAATTCATCATAGGTACGTAAGACTGGATTCCCCGGATGTGACTCAGACAAAAAATGATCATACTTTTTGTATGGTGCAAACTGTATCGTTTGAATTCCTTTAATCCAACATTCTGGGCAGACGGTAGAACTCCAGTGGATAGCCAGATCAATTGAGTCAATGCATCTATACAAGGAAACACCTGTAAGCAACGTAAAGTTTGTTCCTTCAATTGCAGTGAACGGCTCGGGATCCTCAAGCGGATGTGCTTTCAGGATAAAGTTGTACTGCGGTAGTGCTTTGATAAGTTTCTGGATGACCGTAATATACTTCTCTTTTGTTAGATCGATGCAAGTATTACTCTCCATCATTTTGTCGTATGTCTTATCAAAACAAGTATCTGCTTGCAAGTACTCTGCTCTAGCTTTTACAAATGAAGTGAAGATAAATATATTCTTCTTATTATTTGGAAGATTAAACTCTTCACAAAATGTAGCACGCGAAATAAACTCTATATGGGCGCCCTGGACTAACATATCGATTTTAGGTGAACCCACCACCGCAATTTTTTCAGGTGCAACGTCAGTATGCTGGAGTAGTTTTTTGTATCTTGTTCCTGGAATTAAGTACCGTGTCACTAGTTTGTTGTAAGAAACTTCGGGATTAAGAAGTAAATCTTCAATAATTTTAATAACTGTTATCTCAGCTGGAACTACATATAAACTCGCCTGCGAATCTAAAACATACTGCGCAATTTTCCGACAGGCTTTTTCAAGTATTTGAGAAATAAACACTACATCAGGCTGAATCTGATATAAATAGTAGTACATTTTCTGTAGTTCTGATAATCCACCAAGTATATATACTTCTGCATTCAATCTAGTTTCAAGTTCTGACTTGAGTAACTGTAAGGCCTCAAGCTCACGAATCTTATAACCGCAAAAAATAACAACTTTTATTTTTTTCATTACTTCAATCTAGCAATAATATTTTGTGTTGTGCTCGTGCTCAAAATCTCAGTAACCGTAATTGGTTGCAACTGCTCTTCTGTTGCGACATAGAATGAATAGCCAAATCTACTCAGTAAATCGAGGGTATACCTTCTTGATCGATTAAAGTTTTCGGAACCAGGATTCAACTCAAAAAGAATTGTTTTGATTCTTTTGGATTGCAGTAACTTTGCGGCACCTTCGAATACAAACGACTCAGCACCCTCTACATCAATTTTTAGCATATCTATATTCCGAATACTGTGACTTTTCAAAAATGCATCTAGAGTGACTGCTTTAATTTTTGGCAAACTCTCGGAAACAGAATCATCAAATTTAATATGACCCAACTCTGAAACAGCAGTAGCATCAAATTGAATAAAGCCATTTGTATCAGAGACAGCGTAGGGAAAACTGAGAACTTCTTTTTCTAAGTTATTAAGGCGCAAATTGGCTTGCAGCTCTGCAAAAACACGTTCATTTGGCTCAAAAGAAATGATCTTTCCAGTTTTGATTTTGCTTGCAGCCAATAAAGAGTAGTCACCAAGTCCAGCTCCTACATCAACAAAAACTGAGCTACTAGTGAGTGTGTCAGAGAGAAACTTCATTTCATTGTATTCAGGCCACTTGGTGTAGATGATCAAACTTCCGTAGGAACTTTTTGGGGAACAAATGCAGACAATACTATCTGCGAACTCTACGATCGCTGGTACGTGAAAGAATAGCTGATTACACTTCCACCATAGTAGTCGTAGGCCAGTCGCAAAAAAATGATTGCGATTTAAGGGATGAGTAAATACAAAGATTAAACCGCTAAGCATTCTTCACCTCTTTGAAGAAATTGTTAACTTCAGACACCACATACTCAATTTGTTCTGGTTTAATATTGGGGTGACAGGGCAGTGAAAGTACTTCTGCGCAGATCGCACGCGCGTTTGGAAGTTCAGCAGTCTGGTAGCTATCACCAAAAACTGGCTGATCAGGAATGGTAGCTGGATAGTGGACTAATGCCTCGATACTTTTCTCATGTAAGTAGTTCTGCAACGGATCTCGGTGTGCGGTACGCAGAGCACACAGGTGCCCATTTCCACCTGTATCAGGAGATATGAATCTAATATCCCCTACACCAGCTAAGAGCTTTTTATAGTTAGTAGCAACAGCGAGTCGTCGAGTATTTTCAGTGTCTAGTGAGCGCAGTCTCATTTGCAAAAATGCAGCTTGCAGTTCATCAAGTCGACTGTTCAACCCAAAAGCTGTGTGTACATACTTCTTTTCTTGACCATAGTTGCGCAGTGATTTACAGATTTGTGCTAGCTCCAACGAGTTGGTTGCAACTGCGCCACCATCCCCAATACAACCTAAGTTTTTTGTAGGATAAAAACTAAAACAGTTTAGTACGCCCGTTGAGCCAACTTTTTTGTTTTGATACTGAGTGCCGTGGGCTTGAGCTGCATCTTCTATTAGGTGCAAACTATGTGCAGCACAGAGCTCTGCTATAGCTTGAACATTACAAGGATTACCGTATAAATGGACTGGTATAACTGCTTTAGTTTTCTTGGTTATAGCTTGTTCGATAGCATCGGCTGTAAGTAAGCCTGCTTGATCAGTATCTACGAAAACTGGCTCTGCTCCAACAGCCCGAATAGCCAGCGTCGTTGCAAATGCAGATAGTGGTGTGGTAATTACTTCGTCACCAAGACCGATTTCCAACGCAAGCAAAGAAATTTGCAGCGCTTCCAAACCATTGGCCACACCAATTACTTGTTCTACACCTAGGTAGTCCGCAAACTGTTTCTCAAACTGCTCAACCTCGGTACCCAAAATATACCAACCAGAGTTTAAAACTCGAGTAAACGCAGCCGTGTAGTCGTCCATGTTTTCTGTATAAAAAGTGGTGAAGTCATTAAAAGGAACGTGCATAGACTTTATTTTTTACTTTCTTGTAAGAAGATCTCATACT
>CAYUES010000063.1:0-4549 GCA_964443885.1 uncultured Pseudomonadales bacterium | reverse complement strand
AGACTGTGCACTGTTTCTAAAACTCTTGCCCAGCAGTCTAGAATGCTTCTCGCTCGCTTAGGAATCGCATCATCACTAACACAGCGTGATAGATCTCATGAAAATCGACAGATGATGTATACACTTGTTATTGGTGGAGAGTACATGGTTAAGTTTGGAGAGTGGATGGATCAGCCTATTCAACCAAAAATGTGGGGTAAAAAAAGAGCTACGGTCTTTCATATTGATGAGAAATACCTGTATGCACCAGTTAAATCTATTTCTAGCGAATCGGTAGAGAATATCTCAGTTTATAACTTTAGTGTTAAGAACGACGAAAGTTATGTGGCAGGAGGAGTAGCAGTACATAATTGCACAGCACCGCAATTTTCCAGCGGCTCGCTACACTCGGCCGTGGTCGAAATTTACGTCAAAAAAGGTGCTCAGTGCCAGTACACAACGATTCAAAATTGGTACAAAAACGTTTATAACTTGGTGACCAAGCGCGCCTATGTCGAAGAAGAAGCCAAGATGATCTGGACTGACTTTAACATGGGCTCCAAAGTGACGATGAAGTATCCTGGCTTTATCTTGGCTGGCCGTGGTGCGACCGGTGAAACGCTTAGCATGGCGCTGGCTGGCGCGGGCCAACATCAAGACACTGGTTCAAAAGCAATTCACTTAGCGCCACATACGAGTTCGACAATTATTTCAAAATCTATTTCTAAAGACGGTGGCCGGACGAGTTATCGCGGTATGGTCAATGTTGGGCCACATGCCAAGGAAAGTCAAAACACAGTGATCTGTGATGCGTTGCTACTTGATGACCGATCGCGCTCTGATACGTATCCAGTCGATCGGATTTTTAACTCACGCGTGGCAATTCAGCACGAAGCAACAGTTTCCAAAATCGGAGATGATCAGCTGTTTTACTTGATGAGTCGCGGTGTGGGTGAAGAAGATGCCCGCAAAATGGTGGTGCACGGCTTTATTGATGACTTGGTCAAAAAACTGCCGCTCGAGTATGCTGTTGAGATGAATCGTTTGATCGATCATGAAATGGAAGGGAGTATTGGGTAAATATGGATTTTTAATTCTCAATATGTATATTTGATTTCGTCAGGTCGCCAGCAATACTGGCTTGGTGAACTCACTATCCAAAATTTGCAGTTAGTTGCAGAAACAGTGACGTTCGTTCCAACATCCTGAGAAACCAAATATACATACACGAAATATAATCAAAAATCCAATTCCACTCCAATGTACAGAATATGGAAGAAAAGAAAACCTATACTTTAGCCCGCGACGAACACAAAACCATCGTCATTGAAGAACCAGGCGTCTACGAAATCCAGCTGCTGGGTGAAGGTGCGCACGCCACCATCTCTGGTATTTTTGCCGCCGCAGGCAAAGAATCAAAAGACATTACAGTAATTATTAATCATAAGGCTGCGCACACTCGTTCCAACACCACCCTCAAAGGTGTGGCACGCGACAGCTCCAGAGTCAGCTTTACCGGCCGGATTATCGTGGCCGAAAATTGCCCTGACACCAATGCATTTTTAACTGAGCGGATTCTTTTACTTTCTGATCAAGCTAAAGCAGAAGCAATTCCTGAGCTCGAAATCTTGACTGATGATGTAAAATGTTCCCACGCAGCCAGTATTAGCCACATTCCAGAGGAACAGTTGTTTTATCTGCGCAGTCGCGGCGTGCCTCAGACGGAAGCGGAACAACTGATCGTAGAAGGATTTTTAGAGTCTGCCTAGACTTTTGAAATATCTTCGGCTCAGTCTTCTGACTTTCCCTAACCTCGGGGTATAATACCTGCATGAATGCTGCGCAACTCAAACAAGACTTTCCAATTCTTTCCCGTCAAGTTAACGGCAAGCCCTTGGCGTACCTCGATAATGGTGCGACCAGCCAAAAACCACAATCAGTCATCGACGCAATCACTCACTACTACCAGACTAGTAATGCCAACGTCCACCGCGGTGTCCACACTCTTTCTGATGAAAGCACCCAAGCATGGGAAAAAAGCCGCCAGACTATTGCCCAGTTTTTTGGTGCCGAGCCAGCCGAGCTGATTCTCACTCGCAATACTACAGAAGCGCTCAATGGCGTAGTTTACGGCTGGGCGCTCGATCACTTGCAGATTGACGACGTGGTGCTCACGACTGTCCTGGAACACCACGCAAACATCGTGCCATGGCAGCAAATCTGCAAACGCTTGGGCGCAAAACTCGAGTTTATTGCTATCGATGCGGATGGCAGAGTAGATGAAAATAATTTTGACGAACTTCTCACCCAACATGGCGACAAAATCAAATTGATTGTCCTGACACAGGTCTCAAACGCCCTCGGTACTCATGTCCCAATTCAAAAATTTATCACTAAAATCAGCCAAAAATACTCAGCAGAAAATCGACCACGAATTGTGATCGATGGCGCCCAAGCTGCTCCACACCTGCCGATCGAGTTCCACAAAATGGGAGTCGATTTCTTTGCCTTTAGTGGTCATAAAATGCTCGGACCGATGGGAGTCGGTGGCTTGCTGGTGCGCAAGAAACTACTCGAGACAAACGAGATGAAGCCGTGGCTGTTTGGTGGCGGTATGATCGAAAGTGTTACCCAAGCTGAAACGATATTCAATCAAGATGCTGGTGAGCGATTTACTCCTGGTACACCAGACGTGGCGAGTGCAGTTGGGTTGGCGGCGGCTTGTGAGTACCTACAAAATCTAGGAATGAAAAACGTCCAAGAACACGATCAACAACTTGTCGCGTACACGATCGAGAAACTTTCCCAGATTCCTGAAGTCCAGCTGATCGGCCCACTCACTCCACGCGTACTGGGAACCACCCCAGATGTAGTTACCACAGCAGTACTCGACCGTGTTGGCTCGGTTTCATTTGTCTACAAAGATGTCCACGCCCATGATGTTGCTCAAGTTCTGGATAGTGAAGGTGTGGCGGTGCGCAGTGGTCATCACTGCACGATGCCGTTGCATCTGGAAATGGGTTGGCAGGCCAGTGTCCGCGTTAGTTTCCAGGTCTATAACACCACCGAAGATATCGATCAATTAATTACTGCGCTAGCCAAAGTACAGCAAGTTTTTAGTACATAACGGACTCTCAAGCGCAGCAAATTCATGATGGCTGCCTCACAACTACTATGTCACTCGATTTATACCAACAAACAATTCTTGAAGAACTCAAAAACCCGCAAAATAAAGGGGTGATTGAGAGTGCGGACTGCACGATTCATCAAACTAATGCTTCTTGCGGAGATGACATCACGGTCTTTATAAACTTCGACAAAACAAAAGAAAAAATTACTGAAGTTTCCTGGACTGGCAACGGCTGTGCGATTAGTCAGTCAGCGATGAGTTTTTTGTCAGAAAAGTTGCTCGGCATGCAAGTGGCAGCGGTAAAAGAACTAACCCAAAGTGATGTTGAAGAGCTACTAGGCCTGGAAGAGCCGATTAGTTATGGGCGAGTAAAGTGTTTGATGCTTGGGTTGAGTGCAGTCCAAAAAGCGGTGAGTTAGCTGCTCGTCATAGAGCAGTAACATGCTACGTCACAGTTCTTCGCTAGTACCACCCTCCCCTCAACTTGCCTTTTCGATCCCCCCAACGTACAGCAAATTTTAAGAAATCTTCGGTTACAATAAAGAGATGCATCTTTTTGTTGGTTCCACAAATCCCGTAAAAATAAACGCGGTTGTTACCGCCGCCAGCGAGACTTGGCCGAGCGTTATTGTCCAAGGCAGAGACGTGCCAAGTGGCGTGGCTGCCCAACCGCGCTCTGATCAGGAAACTCGAACAGGTGCTCGCAATCGTGCGTTGGCTGCTCTTGACGAAGGTCTGTCGGCTGCCAAAAACTCTGCCCAACGTACGGACACCCAGAACCACGCTCACACTGCACACTCCTCCCAAGATCTTTCGTATATAAAACCCAAGCCATCCGAATCACTCGGTGTTGGTTTGGAAGGCGGTGTTTTTGAACTAGATGGTGAAATTTGGTCAACAGTCTGGGCGGCTGTAGTCGATAGCAGTGGACAGTTCTATGAGAGCAATGGTGCTCGTTTTAAAGTCCCTGAAGTTATTGCCCAAAGAATTCTAGCCGGTGAGGAAATGGGCCCGGTGGTCAATCAAGTAATCGGGCAAGGTGATGTTCGTCATACGATCGGAATGATTGGGGTGATTACCAATCGCTTTGTCGATCGCACCGAAGAGTATAGTTCAATTGCCAAAATGGCGCTCGGATTATGGTCTGGACGAGACTGGGATAAACAATTAGTATAGAAATTCAGACTTAAACGTATTCCTATGCAACCTCCGAAACAATACACTGCCCGCCTTGAAGATAAAGTAGTCCTGACTCCCAAGTACATTCAGTATATGTTTGAGCTCACCAATCCGCATGAAATGGCGTTTGAAGCTGGGCAATACGTATCTATAAAAGTTTCTGACCAAGGTCTTCGTCGCTCATACTCAATTGCATCTTCACCAGCTGTACAACACGGTTTTGAACTTTTAGTTGATATTTCCCCCCAAGGTGTGGGTAGC
>CAYUES010000062.1:0-4758 GCA_964443885.1 uncultured Pseudomonadales bacterium | reverse complement strand
GACCGACTGTGGAATGATTCCTGAAAAGGGTGAACTAGTTGAAGCTGCAAATAAAAAGGCAGAAACTATTCAAGATCAATATCAACGCGGTTTCATCTCTGAAGAAGAACGCAAGCGTATGACCTTCGATCTCTGGATGAAGACTACAGACGAAGTTGCTGAAGCAACTTGGGACTCATATCCAGCTAGTAACGCTGTCAAAGTGATTATTAGTTCAGGTGGTACTCGTGCTTCTAAAGATCAGGTTAAACAACTTGCTGCTATGCGCGGACTCGTCGTTGACCCACTTGGTAACATCGTGGAAATGCCTACCAAGTCAAACTTCCGTGAAGGTTTGTCAATTTTCGAGTACGTGACTTCAGCTCGGGGATCTCGTAAAGGTTTGACTGACTCAGCTATTAAAACAGCTGACGCAGGATACCTGACTCGTCGTCTCTGTGATGTTGCTCATGACTTGATCATCCGCATGCAAGACTGTGGTGCTGAAAAAGGTATTGAGCTCGTCAAAGGCCATCGCGATGACGTCTTCCCAATTCGTTTGTCTGGACGCTATGCTGCAGAAACCATTTCTAAAGGCAAAGAAGTCTTTGTTGAACAGGGTGGCTTAATCACTCCAGAAATTGCTGAAGCAATTGATGCAGCTGGAATTGAAGCAGCAACTGTCTTCTCACCACTTACTTGTGAGTCGCCAAAAGGTCTTTGTGCCAAGTGTTACGGTTGGGACTTTGCTACTCGCGCTCCAATTGAAATTGGTGTGCCAGTTGGTATCGTCGCTGCACAATCCATTGGTGAACCAGGTACTCAGCTGACTATGCGTGTCAAGCACTCTGGAGGTATCGTCGGTCTCGACGTGACTCAAGGTCTGCCTCGTGTTGAAGAGCTCTTTGAAGCTCGCAATCCTAAGAATCCAGCAACTATTGCTGAAATCGGCGGAAAAGTGAAGATCGAAGAAGACGGCACTGAGCTCCACATCACAGTCAAGAGCGCAACTCAAGCTGGCGAAGAAGTAACCTACTCAGTTCACCCTCAGTCACAGCTTACTGTTTCTGAAGGAGACTTGATCTCAGCAGGTCACCAATTAACCGTCGGTTCTGTCAACTTACGCGAACTCTTACAGATCAAAGGATTACTCCACATTCAACAGTTCTTAGTTGATCAAATTCAACAAGTCTATGAATCACAAGGTATCCAAATCCACGATAAGCACTTTGAAGTGATTATCCGTAAGATGAGTGATAAAGTTCAAATCGAAGGCGTCGGTGATACTGACTTCTTAACCGGTGAAGTTGTAGAACGCAGTTTATTCATGGAAGCTAATGACGAAACTATTGCTGCTGGCGGTGAACCTGCTACTGCAAAAGTCTTGTTCTTAGGTATTACTCGTTCATCACTCTTTACCAGCTCATGGTTATCAGCCGCTTCATTCCAGCACACCAAGAATATCTTGACTGATGCTGCAACGACAGGCGCTGTTGATAAACTTGAAGGTCTGAAAGAAAACGTTATTATCGGTCGGTTGATCCCAACTACCCGTGAACGCGCTGAGATTATTGTGTAAAACGGAATTAGGGTTGTGTCTCCTCGGACACGGCTGGCACCTTCGCCAGCCTCGATGAGCCACCTCCGCAGAATTAACTAGAACTTCTAGTTTTTCTGTCGGTGACTCAAACGGTCTTTCAGAGACACAACCACTAATTAGATTACACAATATTGATCTGTAAATTAGATGAAACTAAAAGTGCAAAATAAAAATGGGTATGGTACAATCATACCCTTGTAAAAGGAGAAACTTTGAATGCCAACAATTAATCAATTGATCCGTAAAGGACGCAAGAGTAACGCACGCCGTATCAAGGCAGGTGCTCTTCGCCGCAGTTTCAACTCCATTACTGGTCAACCTGTTAAAACTACTAACCCACAGAAACGTGGTGTTTGTACTGTTGTCAAAACAATGACTCCTAAAAAACCAAACTCAGCGCTTCGTAAAGTCGCTCGTGTCAGACTTTCAAACAAAATGGAAGTCACCGCCTATATCATGGGTGAGGGACACTCTCTTGCAGAACACAGTATCGTACTGGTCCGTGGCGGAAGAGTAAAAGATCTTCCTGGTGTGAAGTATCACATCGTTCGTGGAAAATTTGATGCTGCTGGTGTCGATGGACGCAAGACCAGTCGTAGTAAATATGGTGTAAAAGCTAAATAATTTTAAAGAATATATATGCGATCAAAACGTGCTCCAATCCGAGAAGTAAAACCAGATCCAGTTTACGGATCTGTCAAAGTAACTAAGTTAATCAACTACGTGATGATGGACGGCAAAAAAAGTGTCGCTCAAAAACAAGTCTACTTAGCTCTTGAAGAAGTTGCAAAAACTTTAAACAAAAAACCGCTTGATGCTCTCGAAGATGTCACTAACACCGTAATGCCTCAAATGGAAGTTCGTTCTCGCCGTGTCGGTGGAGCAGCCTACCAAGTACCTATGCCAGTTAAGACCAACCGCGCATACTCACTGGCTGTTCGTTGGTTAATCCAAGAAGCTCGCAAACGTTCAAGTAAGCAGTATCACTCATTTGCTGAAAAACTGACTGCAGAGATGCTCGATGCTATGCAAAATCAAGGTGGTGCTATGCAACGCAAAGCAACTTCTCACCGTATGGCTGATGCTAACAAAGCATTTGCTCACTTCCGCTGGTAATTTTTCAAAATAACTCTCGTCAGACGTCAAGAAATGTAGTATTATACTAGCTTGTTAAGCTGAATCTAATCGTAAGATTAAAACCATTCTAATAAATGGTTTTTACTGTAATCAGCACCCAAGTATTTTTTAGTAAAAGTGAAGTAGTTGTATGTCTAATACTAGTAGTGTCCCTCTTAATAGAATCCGTAACATCGGAATTATTGCTCATATTGACGCAGGTAAAACTACCACCAGTGAGCGTATTTTGTTCTTCACTGGCCGTACCTACAAAATCGGTGAAGTGCACGAAGGTGCAGCAACGATGGACTGGATGGAGCAAGAGCAAGAGCGCGGTATTACTATCGTGTCCGCTGCTACGACTACTTTCTGGACTCCTCACTATGGTTCTCATCTCGAAAAAGAGTCATATCGTTTCAACATTATTGATACCCCAGGACACGTCGACTTTACTGCTGAAGTCGAGCGGTCGCTACGCGTCCTCGACGGTGGTGTGACAGTTCTTGACGCTAGTGAAGGTGTGCAGTCTCAATCTGAAACTGTTTGGCGCCAAGCTGATAAATACAACGTGCCTCGGATCTGTTTTGTTAACAAAATGGACAAACTAGGTGCAAGTTTCAACGACACGATTCAAGATATCCGCGATAAATTTGGGGTTATCCCAGCGGTGATGGTCTTACCAATGGGCGCTGAAAATGAGTTTAGTGGGGTGATTGATTTAATTACCCGCCGGGCATTTTTCTGGGAAGACAGCTCAAAAGCAATCGAACCTGAAATTAGAGAAATTCCAGAAGAACTCAAAGCTCAAGCTGAAGAAGAGCGCGCTAAACTAGTTGAAGCTATCGCTGAAACAGATGACGTCTTGCTGGAAAAATTCTTTAGCGGTGAAGAAATCGAGATTGATGAACTCCGTGCCGCCCTGCGCAAAGCTGTTATCGCCTACAAATTAGTGCCAATTTATGCCGGTTCTTCATTGAAGAACACAGGTGTACAGTTACTACTCGATGCCGTCGTGGAGTACTTGCCATCACCAGTTGATATCGATCAAATTACTGGTACCAATCCAAAAACTGATGAAGAAGAAGTTCGCAAGCTCGTCCCAGAAGAAAAATTAAGTATTCTTGCTTTCAAAATTCAAACCGACCCACACGTTGGTAAACTTACCTACTGTCGTGTCTACTCTGGAGTCTTACAAGCTGGCTCGTACATTTATAACTCAACACGCAATGTTAAAGAGCGTGTTGGTCGTTTGCTCTTGATGCATGCCAATCAACGTGAAGAAATTGCTGAAGCTCGGGCAGGTGAAATCGTAGCCTTAGTCGGACTTAAAGGCACCAAAACTGGTGACACTTTATGTGACGAAGCACATCCAATCATTTTAGAAGGTATTAGTTTTGCTGAACCAGTTATTTCTCTCGCTATTGAACCAAAAACCAAGTCTGACCAAGAAAAAATGGGTGCCGCTCTCCAAAAGTTCTCTGAAGAAGATCCAACCTTCCGTATTAGTTCTGATCCAGATACTGGCCAGACTATCATCGGCGGTATGGGTGAGTTACATCTGGAAATTTTGGTTGATCGGATGAAGCGTGAGTTCAAAGTTGACGCTAACGTCGGTAAACCTCAAGTTGCCTACAAAGAAACTATTACCAAAGCTACTGAAGGCGAAGGTAAGTACATCAAGCAAAGTGGTGGTCGTGGACAGTACGGACATGCATTAATCAAAGTCGAGCCACAAGATCGTGGTACTGGCTATGAATTCGTAGACGCTGTTAAAGGCGGTTCAATTCCTCGAGAATATATTGAGCCAGTCAATAAGGGTATCAAAGAGTCACTCGATCGTGGCTTCTTTGCCAACTACCCAATGGTTGATGTTAAAGTTACGCTCTACGATGGTTCTTACCATGAAGTTGACTCTAACGAATTAGCTTTCAAGATGGCCGGATCATTCGCGATGCGTGATGCTACTAAAACTGCTGGCATGGTTCTCCTGGAACCTGTTATGAAAGTTGAAGTTTCTACCCCAGAACAGTTCATGGGAGACGTGATCGGTGACTTAGGTTCTC
>CAYUES010000061.1:0-4760 GCA_964443885.1 uncultured Pseudomonadales bacterium | reverse complement strand
CAGGGTTTTTGTGGCTCAGTTTTTCATTTGCACCTGCTTCAATTGCCTCACCAATTACGGGTACGAATGGAGCACTGACTGTTATCTTTTCAAGATTGTTGCTGAAAGAAAAAATTTCTACAAGAAAGTACATTGGGATTGTGATTACCTTTATTGGAGTGGTAGGAATAGCAGTATTAAGAAATTACTAATAGTCATACCCAAAAAGAATAGTAAACTTGTTACGTATGTCAAACACCCAAGACACCTGTCCACTTTGTAATTCTCCACTTAGTGATCCTGAAGAAAATAAAACTGGCAAAAAACTGCAGCGTTGCTCCAAAGGTAAATGGAATCCACAAACTCGAGCGACCGAGGGTTGTTTGTATGTGAAGTGGCTAGATACGCCACCTCAAACTATTGATGAAAAATGTCCCGAATGTAAGGCACCACTTTTACTGCAGATAACGCGCAGTGGCAAAAAAATGAAGAAATGTAGCACCAGCGGTTGGGATCGGGAAAATATGGTGGCTACTGGTTGTCCGTATGTTGAGTGGTTGGGTAGTACAGTCAAAGAACTTACTGAAGATTGTCCAAAATGCGGTAATAAGCTCGTTGAGGTTACTACAAGCAATGGTAAGCGTATGAGAAAATGCTCTACTGCTGGCTGGAACTCCGAACTGCGTGAAGCAACAGGCTGTACTCACATTGAGTGGCTACGAGGTGAATAGGTGTGTCTTTTTTCTTAACTTAAAGAAGTTCAATTATTTGAGCTGAGATATCTATCCTAAGCTATGTCAGTAATTATTCTAATAATTGTTGTTTATAGTCTAATGCCATAGTATGAATGCATGAATAAAAAGCTGTTGTCATTTCAAAATTTTTTTAAAACTAATTTATTCAAAATTACATTTACAATTACTTGGATTTTAATTTCGTTGGCGATATTTGAGTATGAAGTATCGCGTTCAATAGGGTGCTTTATGTCTCTGGGTTGTAACCCAAGCACAGTAGCTGCAATACTTTCGCTGTTTATACCTATTTTTTTGTTACCAGTCCTTATTTTAAAAGAAGTGGTTTCCTCCATGCTACTTCTGTTACTAAGTCAAGTAATATACTCATACTTTATTAGTGTCATCCTAGATAAACTTCTTCCAAAATCAATAAAAAAAATTATTTCTATAGTTTGCTGTGTATTGATTGCTATTGCTTTAGCATTAGTTATCTATCAACTAGTTTCAAGGGCAATACAGTATAAACATCGTATACAAGAAATAAGTTCAACTTTTTATTCTAAGACAGGTAAGAAAGCTGAGGATTTATTCATTATCAAGTCATATGGAAAAACAATAAGCCAAATTCAGTTTACACCACATGATACATATATTTCATATTATGTTATCTACTATGATCCTATAACGGGTGCACCTTCAGGTGATGTAAATATCATGTCACCAAAGATTCCCGGTGATGAATCTGTGGAGAAATTATTCAGTTGGTACACATCTCTTAACACCCAAGGCTACTATCAAAATAAAGAAGTAATGATAGAAAATAATGCAGTCATATTACAAACAGCAGGTGGAGAAGAGTGGCGTTTTACATGGAAAACAGATCAGTATGTTGTAAGTATAATGGGCTTAAATAGAACAGTCGTTAAAGATTATTTAAAAAAGTATCCCAGCAAGATAGAGTCTAATTAATGGGTTAGATCAAAGTTTGAAAAACTATTGTATCTCTCTTAAAGTGACCCCAAGGGGAATCTACCCGAAGAGTAGGTTTGAGAATATTGAATACTAATTTGCTTTCTTAAATAGTGCTATATTATATTATACGCTAAAAATAATTTTAATCCTCAGTTCAATTTTCATACTTTCAGTAAGTTCTGTACATGCGCATTCAGGTCGTACAAATTCTTCGGGCTGCCATAACTGCAATGTTGGTTCATGTGCAGGTACATATCATTGTCACAATGGTGGTGGCGGGAGTGGAGGTAGTAGCGGAGGCGGAACGAGTGGCACTAGATCGGTAACATCTCAACCAATAATACAAGATATGCCGTATTCGACTGCAGAAACAGAATTTATTTCTCAAAGTGATGGCACATACGATGTGAAGATTGATTGGAACAGGCCTAATACTGGCCAATGGAGCATTGCGATATCGAAAGTTGCTGGTGCTGATCCAGGACCACTTACAGATACTGTCATAAGTGAATATACATTTAAAGACGTAAGTCCCGGGACATATTATATAAACGCATAAGGAGGCAATGCCAAACGGGTACTGGTCTAAAGTTTCCTACTGGACTGTGGTTGTCCCAGAGTGGGTGAAACCAACACCTATTCCAACTAGGATACCTACGAGCACACCTTATACAAACGTTGAAACTACTCTACCGATTGAAGATGAATCAGACGATGATGATGATGGTGATTGGGGCTACTTAGTGACACTAGGATTAATTGGAGGAAGTTACTGGTTGGGTAGTAGAGGTAAGAAAGAGGAACCGAAGGTTTAACAAAAGCCTCTATTTTCATGGAGTCACACACTCCGAATACATCGTACTGCCAGCTTGTTTAGCGTTGCGTTCTTTTTCATCTGTTGGGCAGCAGCTGTAGTTATAGCCACTAGGATCTTGGTTGGTCATAATCCACTCGCATCCTTGTTTGCTTACACAAGATGACTGATATATATCTTCATTAGGCATCTTATTTCCAAACTCGTCGACATGGCATCTAGCCGTTTGATTGCTATTGAAGTAATCGGGGTTGGAGTATGGACTCACCTCATTTGACTTCATAGAAGAGAACACAATCATAGGAACCAAAACAAAACTTACGAGCTTAAGATTTCTCAAGGACTTATTAGTAATAGGAAATTTCTTTCTTAAGAATACAAGGTAGAGAAGGGGTTCGAGCCAGAACCATAGAATGAGGTATAACCCTACAGCGAGCATGAAGAGGAACGGTCCGATCGGAAAAAGAATCAGGTAGGGGAACGAAAGAAACGCTGCAAGTAACTCCCAGTCAGCCTTCTCGGCAAATTTAATGGCAGCATACCAAAGGACAATAAATTGAGGAATGCTGAGTAAAAACTGAATGGAGAGTTTGGATCTCATAGTGCTATTTCACAACCTTTTCCTGTATCAAAGATAAAACGCTTTCAGCGTTTGCGTGATGAACAAAAATACATGCATCTGCTAAATCAAGATACTGTTGAATACCCAACTCCACGTAGTGAGCGAACTCTGCACTACTTTTGGTTCGTGTGTCCCTTTTGCCATCATTGAGACGAGGATACAACACATCCACAATTTCATCGAGATCAGTCGAAGGTAGGAGGCAAATATTGTATGTATTTTTGGCTAGTAGTTCTCTATTTAATGTAATTAAATTTTGATCATAACCCGGTCGCCATATTTCGCCACCAGCAGCCAAAACATACTTTTTGGAAGATTGAACAATTTCTGATATGCACTCATATTGAGATTGTTTAAATGCTGCATGGCCATGTTGTGCAAAAAACTCAATTGAGGTTTGTACACCTGCTTTTTTACAGACTTCTTCATCGAGATCAAAGTGAAGATACCCGAGTGAATCTGCCAAAAGGCGACTTACTGTAGATTTGCCAACTGCTGATGGACCAGAAATACTGATTGATTGTCCTGCATATGCTACGAGTGGTTTTGCTTTTTCGTATATCTCAGGAGCAAGTATTTTCATAGGTTTAAAGTATTTATTTAGTTCCTGGATTGCAGATATTCAAGTGTCCCATGATGAAGCTGATACTCACCATTCCAAAGTACAATATTATATCCTGGGGGAAATTCTTCAGGATTTTCTTCTCTAAAATCAATACTTCTTACATCAGGATGTACTGCCTCAGACATATGGCGATCTGATCCGCCTCTAATTACTGAATATTTATCACCCCAGATCTCAATGTTTTGTGGTTGTTGTGTTATTGATTCATCAAGGCCCAGTTTTGATAATAGATCTTTATTCTCAAGCACAAACTTAACTGAAGTTGTTTTTGAAACACCTTGAATAGCAAAATCCAATGCCATCGTGCCCCCTAATCTTGGAGAGATAGGAACTTGGAATTCTTTAAATAATAGCTCAGCACGCTCCAAGACTGGAATTCGCAGGTCATATTGACCATGAGTTTGAGGAACAGTAACTTCTAATTCCGCAACTTGACCTGGCTGTAAATCAGAGCCATTGATAAATTCGAGAGTAATTTGTGGACCACGATCATCATACATGACCTCTAGCGGATGATTGCCAAATTTTTTAATGAACTCAAGTTTGGGCATGGCTGGATGTGTGCGAAGTTTGAACTCTTCAACTACTTGTGTCACTGCTTTTCTAAAGTTAGTTTTTTCTTCTTCTGACAATTCCTGATCATATTTACTGTAGTAGGGTGATTCAAGAATATCGCCTTGATTGTCGAAACCCCAGACTTCAGCACCGCTACAATGACTGACTAGAGTTTTGTGGCGAAGATTTGGTTTCAAAAAATTGATAATGTCATTTCTGACCCTATGTAAACCACCGCCAGTCACAAAAAATATAATTTTACCTTCTTCTAGCAGGCTATTTAACTCGTCTATCATGGCTGGTTCAGCAGGGCAGTAGACATCAGCTATTGTTTCGTCTACGTCTGTAAGTATGAGTTTTGAATCATGGTTAAACTTGAGTTTATCAGTGTTCATAATAGTATATTATCACAAAAAGTATGAATGTTTGATTAGTTCTAATTGAGATTTGAGCCAGTAG
>CAYUES010000060.1:0-4817 GCA_964443885.1 uncultured Pseudomonadales bacterium | reverse complement strand
TAATCACTCTTTCTGGTACAATACAGGTTTGTAATTGTACGAATTACGGTGCGCACCCATAGTTCAACGGATAGAATGAAGGTTTGCGGAACCTTTGATTCAGGTTCGATTCCTGATGGGTGCACTTTTAATTGATTGGAACTCACATTTTGCAGTATTTTGCCGACCAAGCAAAACCTCGTAAGTGTTATACTTTTCCTGTCAACACTTCCTATGAAACGCGTCCTGCCCGTTCTTGTTTCTATCTATATTCTTTCGTTGCTTGGTGAACTTGGTTCATTTTGGTGGGTATTTGACCTTTTTTCTCATTGGCGAGTTTTGTACTTGGCAGCGGGCACACTTTTGCTGCTGCTTACCTTTGTAGCCAAACAAAAGATGTTAACTTTTATTACGGGTGCAATAATGGTCTGCCATATCATTGTCTTAACTGCTTTTGTCCAAGTTTTTCCAATTTCTGTTCCGGTTAGAGCTGCCAGTGCAGATGAAACACTGACCGTCGTCTTTGCAAATACCTACTGGAAAAATGAAAGTATGGAAACCTTAATTTCTGGGATTCAAGCAATGGAGGCGGATATAATTTTCTTGGAAGAAATCCAGCCACAACAGTTTGAGGAAGTTTTGGCACAGCTACCTGAATATACTTTTAGTTATCATGAACCAGTTGATTTTGCTTTTGACATGGGAGTATTAAGTCGAGTTCCCGTTCAGGATTACACCACGCATTATTTCCTACCCGCAGTACCGCTCCTAGAAGTTGTTGTTATGGTTAATAACCAAGAACTTCACCTGCTTGGCGTGCATCCGCACTCGCCGGTTACTGCCAAGTACACAGCAGAGCGAAATGTATACTTGGAAAGATTGTTTGAGTATGTACATACTTCTGATAACTCGATCGTGATGGGTGGTGACTTTAACATTACTCAATTCTCACCTGTATATCGTGAGCTGTTACGCGATTCACGAATGATCGATACTCAAAAACAATTTAAATTGCTCAGTACTTGGCCGACGTATGTCCCAACTTGGGTCGCAATTCCAATTGATCATGTATTTGTCAGCCCTGACGTGATTGTCAGAGAACGGTATCGAGGCGAAAACACAGGCTCAGATCATTGGCCAATTGTGGTGAAAGTCGGTTTATAATACCCCTATGGAGAGGTGCCTAGAGTGGCTTATTGGTCAGGTCTCGAAAACCTTGAGGTCCTTTTGGGCCGCGCGGGTTCGAATCCCGCCCTCTCCGCCTAGTGGGATAGGCTCCTGTTTTTTATCTATAATTTGCCTATAAATCGGATTAATCTTGTAGTTCGGTATAGCCTCTACGTCCATAGCCAATCCAGACTTGAACACCGAACCCAACAGAACCTTTGATACTACAAATCCCTTTATTCATTTGTATCATAATAATTTACTTTCTGTTAAAATCAGACTCAATTTATGGCAAAAGCACACTCTGAATTAGTTCAAAACATGCTTAACTTGCGAGAGTGGAATGATTTTGAAGCAAAGCGAGCAGCAGTGCAACCGAGAAAGCTTTTGGAAATTGTTTGTGCATTTGTTAATGGTGAGGGTGGGTTCCTAGTGGTGGGATTTGAGGATGAAAAAAAAGCTCAAAATGATCAACGACTTATAGGTATCAGTGAAAATCCAGATAATGTTTCGGAGTTTTTAAAGCTACTCAAAATTGAATTTGATCCTCCTTTACAACATGTGGTGAGTTCATTTGAAGAATCGATTACTAATAGGCAAGGAATGGATGATAAATTGCTGATTATCCGTGTCCAAAAAAGTAATGACATTCACTCACTCAAGAATGGAGACACCTTTATCCGTAGGGGAAATCAAAATGTCAAAATTGGTGCCCAAGAAATCTTAAGATTACGTTATGAACGTGGAAGTATTAAGTTTGAAGATGAAGATACACAAATAAATGATTTGTCTGAATTAGATTCTACGCTACTCGACAAGTACAAAACTGATACAAATAGTCAAAATCAAGATGACTTACAGTTTCTTAAAGATAATGGACTGGCTAATAAGAAAAAGAATAGTTTTATACTGAATAAAGCCAGTATCTTATTATTTGGTAAAAACCCTGCAGTACTCCTTTCATGCAAATGCTCAATCAAAATAAGTCACTACTTTGGAATAAAGCCAACCTTTTCAGGTGAGCCAAATTTCGTTCGTCGACCCTTTACGATTGAAGGAACTTTGGTTAAGCAAATTGAACAAACTGTAGAATACTTTCGACAGGTTGTCCGTGAGTCATCTCCAAAACTTCAGGGGGGCACTTTCCGACCGAGTCTACTAATTCCCGAATGGGTTTTTCAAGAGGCAATTGCAAATGCTGTTATTCACCGTAATTATCAAGTACAAAATGACATCCAAGTAAGATTTTTTGATGACCGTCTAGAAATAGAAAGTCCTGGTTCATATCCTGCACATATTACTTCTGCTAATCTACGTGCAGAGAGATTTGCCCGTAATCCAGTGATTCAACGTGTCTTAAGTCGTTTTAGTGAGGCTCCGAATTTAGATATTGGCGAGGGTGTTGATCGTATGTTTGAACTTATGAAAACACATAATTTGTATGAACCAATTTATTTTCCCGCCTCAGTTCGCCAAAACAGCGTTTTACTTTACTTGATGAATATTCATAAAGTTGATTATTGGGATACAGTTTCACAATACCTCGATCATCATGGCTCAATCACAAATCAAATAGCTCGTAATATCACTGGAATATCGGATACATTACAAGTCTCTAGATTATTTGGGGATTGGGTAGAAAAAGGATTGCTTGAGCGAAAAGGAGGAAAAACCAGAGGAGCTTATTACATTAAAACTGGTCAAGATATACAAAATTTATTTGCCAAATCTATTTTTCAAAAGGCTTGAAAAATAATCTGATTCTCTCTATTTTAGCCTGGATAAGATAAAATCTATTTTTCAAATAGGGCTAACAAGGTTACTTGTCATGCAAACAGTTAGTAAGAGAAAGTTAGTATCAATTGATTATTTGTCAGAAGTTCCAATAAAAACAGAATTTTATTTTAATGAAACATACCTCGCATTAGGTACTTGTTTTATATATCAAAAAGACAGTAAGTTGTATTTGGTATCGACTTGGCACAATTTTGCCGGGAAAGGCCCTCAAACTAAGCAACCATTATCTGCTCATGGAGGAATACCTAATAGGATTAAGTGTAAGTTAATATTAGATAATGAGATACTATCATGGGAAGACTGTTTCTTTGATCTTTCAACTGAAGCTGGGATTCCAAACTGGTATGAGCATCCAGTTCATGGTTCAAACGCTGATATTGCAATTTTACCTATTGAGTTGCCGACAAAATTTAAAGCTTTTCCAATAAATAAATACTCTTTTACCGATATGAGGATAGAGGTTGCACAAGATGTATTTATTTTAGGCTTTCCACTTGGGATCAATGGGAGAAAAGAGCTACCTATTTGGAAACGGGCGAGCATTGCGAGTGAACCTGGAGGTAATTTCCCAAAAATTATGGTTGATACTGCCACAAGGAAAGGTATGTCTGGATCTCCAGTAATTGTTTTATATCGAGGATTTTATATTAACGAACTAGGCAAAACAAACCCTGATGATTGGATGGGGGAAGGTAGGTTGTTTCTGGTAGTGTATTCGGGTCGTGTAGGTGAAGGAGAATTTAATGCACAGCTAGGTATTGTATGGAAAAAAGACTTAATTGATGAGATGATCAATTCATTATAATACTCTAGCTGGGGTTCGGCGCAATTTTCACCACCTCCGCCTAGTGGGATAGCACTTGCTTTATGCTTTTTTAGCTAAGGCAACCACCCACTTAATACCTTTTCTACCGTCCATTGGCACGTAGTTATCCTGCAGTTCAAGTATTTTAAAACCTGCTTCTAGCAAATACTGCTGTATTTCATCTTTCGTAAAGTATCTGAAGAATCGCTTAAACTCACCTGAATAGGTATGTGCAACTTCTTCTGTTTTTGCATCACTCAATTGTTGTTTTACAAACACATGTAAAATTCCACCTTTCTTTAATACTCTGAAAAACTCTCGTAAAGATCTTTTTACATCAGATATTTCTTCAAAATGAAGTAGTGAGGCATGTGCCCAAACACCATTGAAGGACTCATCACTAAAAGGTAGTTCTAAAAAACTTCCACATACAAAATCAATCTCAGGATACTTTTCTTGGGCAATCTTGATAAAAGATTCCGTTATGTCTATACCAGTCGGTTTCAGTCCATGTAAATCAAATGCGTGTGAATCTCTCCCACCTGCACACCCTGCATCGAGCACGGTCATACCTTCTTGAAACTGATTTATGAATCGTTTAAGCAGCTCATTCTCTGTTGATGCTGCAATTTGATCAGTATATTCTTTTGCATTTTTGGTATACCAATTGATAGTGGTGGAAAAACCATTTTGATGTGACATACTTACAGATATACTAACATCAATGTATTAAAATACTCTAGCTGGGGTTCGGCGTAATTTGCGCCACCTCCGCTTGGTCGACAATCTAGCAAAACTAGAAATTGTGAATAAACCAACGATATAATATGAACATGATTTTTAATCAATTAGTACCAGAGCTAAGTGTTACTAACTTTGAAAAAAGCCTTCATTTTTATACCAAAGTGCTTGGTTTTAAAGTTGCTTACCAACGAAAAGAAGAGGGTTTTGCCTATTTAGTATTGGATGAAGTGCAGATCATGATCGACCAAATTGGTATAGGACGTGATTGGAAAACAGGTGACTTTCAATACCCACTTGGGAGAGGAATTAATTTTCAAATTGAAGT
>CAYUES010000059.1:0-4830 GCA_964443885.1 uncultured Pseudomonadales bacterium | reverse complement strand
GACCTTGATTGGAATCGGCCCGTATAAAATCACCAACTATATTCGTTCTGGCAATCGCTTAAAGGAACTGATCGTAGATGGTGAAGGCTCACGCTATATTTACCGTTTTTACCAGACTGAAGATGATGCAATCATTGCGTTCAAGCGGGGTGAGATTGATAGTTTACCCAACTTATCACGTGAGTATGACTTTTATACTTGGCCAAACTTGGAAGTGACCCGAACTATAAATCTCAATCAATATCTGGCCGTTTTCTTTAATACTCGTAACCCCAAGTTTAACAAAGGCGTTCGCCAGGCTCTTTCATACGCACTTGAAAAAAAGCAAGGTGACGAACGAACAATTGGGCCAATTAGTCCACTCTCCTGGGCATATTTACCGGGCGGAAAAACGTACGACCAGGATTGGGAGCGCGGTTCAGAGCGCTTACTGAGTGAGCCACCAGGTGAACCTTTGACTTTTGAAATTACCACGACAACACTGTTTGCTGATGAAGCTGAAGAAATCAAAAAAACCTGGGAAGAGTTTGGACAAAAAGTTTCGCAAGACTGTCAATCAAGTAGCACTATTAAAGACAAGAGTATCTGTGAGTTTACCAAGATCTCAGTAACGGTTAGAATTAATAACTTTCCTGATACCAGCAACTTTGAGTTGCTCTTAGTTGGCCAACAAATTCCAAGTGATCCAGATCAATATGCGCTTTGGCACTCAGGTGAAAGCACCAACTTCACCGGATATAAAAACACACGTATTGATAATCTTCTGGAAAAAGGCCGCCAGACGTATGACATGCAAGAACGTACCGAAATTTATCAAGAATTCCAACAGTTTTTCCTAGAAGATCCACCAGCTATTTTCTTGGAGTACTTGCCAGCATACTCTGTTCAAAGAATAAATCGAATTTAAGCTTTATCCTAGACTTGTCTAAAAACCGTCTACTAGAGATACTACAGTTCATCAAACTGAATAATACTACAGTCGGCGCAGTCTTTTCCTGATCATCTCAAAACCCCAGTTCACCCAGTACAGTGGTGAAAGAACCAAATCATGTGCAGGCAAGTACGCCACTTCTTGACCGCCAAAGCCACGTTTAAACAGTGAAACCCCCGCAAACCGATGAGTCGTTGCGGTCTCTGGTGCAATTCCCCAAAAATTATACGTACTACAGCCCCGAGCCTTGGCTTCCTGAACTGCCCGCCACTGTGTCGCATAGGCACCAGGCTGCTTGGCGTTTGCTTCTGTCGAGATACCGTAGTGATAGACGGCTTCACCATTATAAAACAAAATGAAAGCCGAGGCCAAAAGTTGGTCATCCAGGTACGAGTGTACCAACGCCACTTGCCCATCTGCTGCAAAGGCTTCAAACTGCTTTTGAAAAAAAGGCAGTGAGAACGGCACAAAGTTATGACGCTCAGCCACCCTAAGCTGTTCGTCATGAAACGCCAGAACTTCAGACGCATCACTTGAAACTCGAGTAGTTATTCCTAATTTTTCAGCTTTTTTGACTTCATAGCGAGTGTTTTTGCGCATCTGAGCGAGAATTTCCTGTTCACCCTGAGTAATATTGAGCTGCAGAGTTAAGTCTGCAGTCAAGTGCATGGGCGCTAAGCGCGCCCCAATCTTTTGCAGAGTCATGTCGGAAACTTCAGTCTCGACTACTTGAGGACGAAACCGCAAAAAGACACAACCTTCTTTTTTTGCCTCAGCTTTAAGTGTATCGAAGAAATTAGTTACAAACCCAGTGTCTTGCCAGTTCACCAGTGGGCCACCAGCCACCGCTGCATAGCGACCACGCTTGGCAGGTTCTACTATGACTTGCGCCAAACCAGCTTCAGTACTACCTTCTTTTTGTACGAATATACGCAGTACTCGCTTGCCCAAACTTTCTTGAAAAACTCCCCACTGCCAAGACTGCAAGAAATTTGCTTCAGGAAAGTTTCCAATTTGTTCTTCCCAAGCCTGTTTTTCTAAAATGTGTGTAACGTGCATATTATCTTTTTTGTAGTTCTCTATAGTTTAAAATTTCTTGAGAAATATACAGAGCGTCTTCAGGGGTTATAGCCAGATGTGTCGGCAAATTGATAATTGTAGCAGCGTATCGCTCTGCCACCGGACACGATCCTTCTCTATATTTGGAAAAGTACTGTAACGACCCACTATCAACGGCACTGCGATACCAACGATCTTGAGCAAAAATTTTCTTTGACGCCAAGAACTTGAGCACTTTGTCGGGATTATCCATCACAATTGGAAAACGTAAATTTGAGCCGCGTTCTAAAATTTTCCAGCTGACTGGGCAAATTGCTTCTAAGTGAGAAAAATAAACTGCAGCAATCTTTTGGCGGTGTGACAGTTGAAAATCCAGACGCGCAAACTGGCGGACAGCTAACGCAGCCAACGCACTCGGTAGAGCCGTAATGTAATCAAATCGAGCTTTAATTGGTGACTGAATTACTTGAAATAACTTTGCTAGGTACAAAAGCACTCGTCCTAAATAAATTGGATACGTCCATCTAATAAATGACGTTAAAAATGGATACAAATGGTCGCGTTTGAATCGTTTGCTGGTGAGAGTTCGATACTTTTCATTACTAAAGCCCAGTGGTTTCTTGCGGATACAACACGCTCCGCCACTGACTGCATCGATAATTTTATCCCGTCCAAACGAAAAAATAACGGCATCAGCATGTGCCCCCAGCAGCTCATTTTTTTCATCTCGGCCGCCCACCGCTTGAGCTAAGTCTTCAATCAATAAGATTTTATTCGTAGTACACCATTTTCTGATTTTACTAATTTCGGCTGGCACACCCAACGTATGTTGAATAATCAAAACTTTGGCATCAGAGTATTTCTTGTATGCTTTTTCAATCGTTTCGACTGATGGATTGAGGGTATCTGGATCTAAGTCTACATACGCGGGAACTCCGCCCACTCTTCTGATTGCAGCTTCCAACGCATGACAGGTGAAGGCTTGTGTCAAAACCGATTGATTCTCCAAAACTGCAAATGCTTGCAGCACAAACTCAAGCGAATCTCGACCCTTATAAAAATAGTACGGCCCGAGCTCAAAATCAGGGTAGCGCTGCCTGATGTGATGATCAAGTTCATCCATCACCAAATCCTTGGGGGGAACAAGATGAAGATATAGCAAAGAATGCAAAATAAAGGAAAGCGAGTAGTTTGAGCCTAAGCTATTAAAAAGATACTTCATATATTTTTTTGCAGTAGATTTAAGAACCAAGCTGGCATTTTGCCTTCAATAATAACTAAACTTCCAGGCAAAAGTTCCGCCAGCGCTCGGGTTACTTTTTGCTCATCACTTTCTTGCTGTATTCCAAATTTAGCTTCAAACTCTTCTCTGCCTGCCTCTCCAAGATACCAGACTGCATCGACCACTTGGTGAGCATTTTCTGCCAGCGCTGTGTGTATTGTGCTCGACTGCCCGCCTAGATCTACAATACCAGATGTGACGAGTACTTTCCGAGTGGCAGCTATCGGTGTTGCTGCTGCCACTGCCGCCTCGAAGCCAGCTGGATTAGAAGTCCCACCATCATCAAGAATAAGAATATCTTTTGCAGTATACAACCGCATAAATCCTTGCGGTGGCACAAAGTTTTTTAAAGATTCTCTAATTTGTGTCTGAGAAAGTCCCAGATCAAGAGCAACTTGCCAGACTGTCCGAACCGTGTCAAGGTACTGCAGACCAACCAGTTGGGTCGTAATTTTTGCACCATCAGCCTCCACAACCAACAAACCTTGCTTAGAAAGTGTGCCAATCACTGTACTACTCTCCCAAAGTTTATGAACGTGCTGTTTCTTAGTGAGTTCTGCGGGCTGGCCCGCTACGATCCGATAACTTTCAGGATTCGCACTGTACACAACTCCATCCGCAGGCAAAGCTGCAAGTAGCTCACCTTTGGCAGCAATAATATTTTCGATTGAACCAAACAAACCCAAGTGTTGTGCAGCCAGACCGGTCAGAATCGCCATCTTTGGTTTTAGTTGCGTAGCGAGCCGCTTGATCTCACCCCTGGTGTAGGCAGCATACTCAATAACTGCAATCTCCTGATTGGCGTATCCTTGCAAAATACTTTTTGAAATTGAAAAAATCGTGTTGTGCGAGCGGGGCGGCGTAAAAACTGTAAACTTAGCTTGCAAGACATCTGCCAAAAGTAACTTGGTAGCAGTTTTTCCATAACTGCCCGTGATGCCAATAATGATTGGCTGCGCTCGGTTCAGTTTTTTGGCAGCTTGCAGTAACAACCACTGGGTATACAACCTAAAAACTACTCCAGGCAACATTCCTACCAAAAGTACCACCAGCGGAGTTATTAGATAGAAAAAAACAAACGCACTCATGACTACGAAAATTCCTGATACCTGCTCAACGCCGAGCCACCCAATCCCCCCACCAAGCAGTACTAAGCCCAGGCTAGATCCTAGGAGGGTTCCAGCACTTCGTAGCGTCAACTTTGGACGTTTCATTCCAGTTCTGGAAAAATCTTTTCTGTGCGGCAGCCGCAGTACCTCGGCTCGGCCTTCGGCTGTCTGTAAAAATAGCCAGAGTCGATCGAGTCGATACTCTTTTTGCTGTACCCAGGCGCCCCAACGCAGCAGACGCATCGCTAGTAAAACTAGACCTACACCAAGTAGGAACACTAATCCAAGCTGTGCCATAGTATTACTTTTCTGCTAAAAACTCTGCTACAACTTCAGCAACTCGATCTGGATGTGTAAACTGCGGTGAGTGTCGAGCTTCAGGAATAAGTTGCACTGTCAGATCTGGAATCTGACGAAACAGCTCCAGATTCTTCACAGGGGTAACTCGA
>CAYUES010000058.1:0-4858 GCA_964443885.1 uncultured Pseudomonadales bacterium | reverse complement strand
CTTTATTACCAAGCCATATCTGGTACAGGATATGATTTAGCACAACTGGTGTTGCTTAATTGTACTAACTTCGGTATATTTGAAAGTCTGGGCGATGCAAGCACTATATACAAATATTGCTTAAAATATCATACTAAATCTAATTAGCTCAACTCATCAATCTAAATAACAACATCCGAAAATTGGCAGAACACTATTTTCTCTGCTAAAATTGGGTAAGCCCCATCGCAACTCTCAGATCACCAAAACACAATTGTCAGGAGTAGCGTAGAATAAACTTAACACTACAGTCTCTATCTATCATGCCAGTCTCAACAGAACCACATCTCGCACTCATCAATTTCCTGGAACATCTCGAGGTAGAACGCAATGTTAGTCGGCTGACGATCCGTAACTATGGCCAGTACCTGCGCCGCTTTGTCGACTGGCTGACTGCTGAAGGGGTGACTGACTTGACTCAGCTGGACCAAGAAATGATTCGTAAGTACCGCGTGTACTTGTCACGCTATGAAGATCCGCAGCGGGGCACGCTTTCCAAGAAAACGCAAAGTTACTACGTGATCGCGATTCGTTCGCTTTTGAAATGGCTAGTCAAAAATGATGCCGGGGTCTTGCATCCTGAAAAAATCGACTTGCCAAAAGGGGAGTCGCAACCAATGCAGTTTTTGAATGCAGATCAAGTGCTCCAGTTACTCTCCCAGCCCCTTCTCTCTAGTAAGGCTGGCTTGCGTGACAAAGCAATTTTAGAGTTGTTCTTCTCTACTGGCCTGCGCGTCAGTGAACTCGTCTCTTTGAATCGTGACCAGATCGATACCCAGACTCGTGAGTTTGGTGTGATTGGAAAAGGTCGACGGCCGCGCGTTGTTTTCTTGAGTGAGCGCGCGGCAATGTGGGTAGAACGATGGGTGCTTTCGCGCAGTGATCGCTGGCGGCCACTCTTTATCAGGTTTGCTCGTGATCAAGCGCCCTTGACTAGTGATGGTGAAGAGATGCGCCTGACTTCTCGCTCGGTCCAACGAATTGTCGAGCACTACTGTAAGCAAGCGCACTTGCCAGTTAAGCTCAGTCCGCATGGTTTGCGCCATAGTTTTGCGACAGATTTATTGACAAATGGCGCGGGTTTGCGGGATGTCCAGGAAATGCTTGGCCATAAAAGTATTGCGACCACCCAGATCTACACACACGTCACTCGACCGCAACTGCGCAAGATCCACTCCCAGTTTCACTCTGATTACATAACTGCCGAAAATGCTGGAAGTACTAGTGAAAGTGTTGATAAATCAGTGGAAAAAGATGGAAATACTGATGGTAAATCTGAGGCTTTGACAGAGCAGCAGCGGTAAGTTCAGACAGTTTTTAATCACATGTATTCAATAAAGAATCCCTGGCTGCGGTGCACAGTCTATTTAGCAGTAATTAGCCTACTATGCCAGTTCTGGTTGTATAAATATTACATTGACTTATCAATCTAATTTTTTACTATGATTGTAATTCAGGCACCTCTCCTCTGCTCTACAAATATATAGATTGGTATCTTTTAATATAGTCATCAAGGTGGACTTGAAAAATCTTTTTATCACTCTCCCCTGCTCCTTGCTATATCTATATGTATTTAAATAATAATTACTGTATCAAACTATTCGCACAATTTAGATTTAATAATTTGAAGCCTGAATAGAAATTTGTATGAAATAAGGCCACTTCGCTACTTGGTAAACTCTTGCACCCAGCTGCTGACCTTCTCTCTTTGTCACTGCCCTGATCTCTGGTACAATAGCCCTGGATTGAAAAAGCCCACAACTATTTGGGCCGGGAGCGCAGTTGGCTAGCGCGTCTGCATGGCATGCAGAAGGTCAGGGGTTCGACTCCCCTCCGGTCCACCATTTAGTATTAAAATTGAAGCAATAATTTCTAACAGCTCATCCCATTTTTGACTACCGGTCTATTACGAGATTAACTTCGATCGGCTCACCTTCAGTGGTGTAGACCTCACTAGTTGTAACAAAAAATTCTGGCGCGGTTTCTGGATCGGCTGGTTCGACAGTAATCACGCCAATTTCCAAAAAGCCATTTTCTAAATTCTCAAAAGTACGGCCGTCACCGAAAACGCTAATCGAAATGGTAGTTTGTTGTTCATTATTCACGGTCTCAGTTTTGGTACTCCAGCTAACGTTTGAAGTTTGATTTGAAGTATTTTGAGTGACTTTGCCATTTTTTGAAGTAGTCACTGAAGTTGTTGAGCTTGTAACTTGTTTGGTCGAAATATTTTTAGCACCAAGGATCGTCAGTTCCAGCGACACTTCAGAAATACTGCCCAGATTCTGATTTTCTGGTGGGCGCAGCTGCAGCGAGTACGAAGTCGTGCCGCTCGTGGTATCAGCCGCCCGCGGTTCTGCAGTTTTTTGGAGCAAAACCTCTACTTCGTCCACTTTAGTTGGGCGAAGTGATCCATTTTGATATTCTTGCATATTCTTCGATATTGTTGAATCGCCTGCGGAAGGGGTAGCAGCACTTTCACCTGTTAAAGTGGCAATAACATCGGAAAAACTGCTGGAATTATTTTGGTATAAAAAATACAGTCCACCAATGATCAGCAGACCACCAATCAAGAAAGCATTTCGTTTTTGGGAAGAATCTTGGGCAAGCATCTAAACTCCTTATAGGTAAGGATTATAACTACAACTTGGGGTTTGTACTACTGACTTGAGAGTTACACTCATCTCGAGCACAGGTTTTATACTCTGACGGTGCGCTTTTTCTGCCTACTCTTCACCGATTTCTTCGGTACCAGTCAAAGCGACAGCCACCACTTCATCTTTACCAGTCAAGCGCATCAAGATCACGCCTTGAGTGGGTCGAGTCAGCACGGGGATTGATTTGGAGTGCAGTGGCAACTTGATAGTCTGGCCTTGTTGTGAAGAGATCACGACCCCGATATCATCTGGTGTAACCTTACGAGCATCGGCGATCATACCGGTGCGCTTGGTCACATCAGAAACTTTGACACCCATACCAGAGCGTTTTTGCACCGGATATTGGCTCAACAGCGTCCGTTTACCCATACCGTTTTTGGTAATCACCAAGAGTTGGCGGTCTTCGATCTTGTCTTCGCCTGGAGAGATGATCTCAACACCGATCACTTCATCACTGCTACTCAAGGTAATACCTTTGACACCTTTAGTATCGCGTTGTGAGGTCTTGACCTCTTTTTCTGAGAAGCGGATCGATTTGCCTTGGCGACTGATCAACATAATATCGTCATCACCAGAAGTAACCTTACCCCACACCAGTCGATCATCGTCATTGAGCATGATCGCAATAATACCGTTTTGGCGAATATTATCATACAACTTAACGGCAGTTTTCTTGACTAAACCTTGCTTTGTAGCAAGCGCAATGAACTTATCTTTGTCTTTTTCTTCATCAATCGAAAGAATTGCTTGAACTTGTTCATCAGACTTGAGGTTCATCAAGTTGACCATTGAAGTGCCTTTTGCCTGGCGAGATGCTTCTGGAATTTCAAAAGCACGCATTCTAAAGACCCGACCCTGGTTGGTGAAGAACAATAATGTGTCATGAGTTTGAGTGGTGACGATCGATTGGAGCATATCTTCAGGCTTCATCTTGAGGCCAATACTACCCTTGCCACCTCGAGATTGAGAGCGGAATGCAGTTGGACTAAGCCGTTTGACGTAGCCACTGGCTGTCAACGTAATCACGGTTGCTTCATTGGGGACCAAGTCTTCTTCACTAAACTCACCGACCTTGCCTTTGATGAGCTTGGTTTTGCGCTCGTCGCCATAAAGGGTGATTAACTCTTGGAGATCATCACTAATCACCTTGAGAATACTAGCTGGGTTTTGGAGTAACTTGATCAAGGCAATAATCGTCACTTGAATTTGTTTGTACTCGTCTTCGATCTTTTGACGCTCGAGTGCAGCCAAACGTTTAAGTTGCATTTCTAGAATTGCTGTTGATTGAATTTCAGAAAGACCAAACTTTTCCATCAAGCGAGCACGCGCGGTATCGGTATCTGGTGAGCGGCGGATCGTCTCGATCACTTCATCTAAGTTATTAAGGGCAATCAATAAACCTTCTAAGATGTGGGCACGATTACGTGCTTCGATCAACTCATATTGGCTGCGGCGCACGATCATGTTTTGACGATGTGCCACGTACTCCATCAGGATCTGACGGATATTTAAGAGTTGTGGCAAACCTTGACTGGTCAAGGCCACCATGTTGATTGGGAAGGTTGTCTGGAGTTCGGAGTACTTGAAGAGTGAGTTCAAGACTACTTTTGGTCGGGCGTCACGCTTGAGTTCGATCGTGATCTGCATACCCGTCCGGTCTGAGTCGTCATTCAAGTCGCGGATACCTTCGATTTTTTTGTCTTTGACCAGATCAGCAATCTTCATCAGCAATCGAGCTTTGTTGACTTGGTACGGAAGTTCGGTTACTAAAATCTTGTTTTCCTCGATGTTCGTCTTGGCGCGAATCACTACTCTGCCCTTGCCGGTGCGATAGGCATTCTTTATTTCGGCAAAGTCGTAAATAATACCGCCGGTTGGGAAATCAGGCCCATTGACGATTTCCATGATGTCATCGATAGTTGTCTCGGTCTCGAACTCACCAGCCAACTCTGCCGGTTCAATCGCTAAAAGCTGATCGATCACTGCATTTTGCTGTTTGATGCGAGCAGTTTCGATCTTGGCAGAGACTTCTGTCTCCCCTGTTCCACTCAGTTTTTCGTCGTACATTATCTCGAGATCCATCTTGCGAGTTGCTTTACCTTGGTCGATCACTTTCATGATCGCCTGACAAACTTCCACCAAGTTATGAGGTGGAATCTTGGTGG
>CAYUES010000057.1:0-5028 GCA_964443885.1 uncultured Pseudomonadales bacterium | reverse complement strand
GACAGTTCTTTCCTTGGGCTGTGTGAGGGTCTCGTCGGATCTAATGCCAATGCTATTATCTTCTTGAGCTAAAATCTGGATGGGACGAGCAAAAGTAAAGATTGCGGCGACGCTGAGCGCTACTATGAAAAAAGAAGTGAGGAGTTTAGCGACTCTTGTTGGCACATATAGTAGTTTATTCTTCAAATTTCTCTAATTTCTCTTTCTGCAGACTTTGAATTTTTTGTTCGAGCTCATTGATTCGTGATGATTGATCTTGCTTACGGTGAATCATATGGCGGCGAATAGAGATGAATACGGCAATCAAGGTTAGCAGAATAATACCTATGGTGATTACCAGCTTGATTGGAATGAGCCAGAAGGATGTGGTAGCCATCGCAACTTTGCCTTGATCACCAAAAGTAATGACGACGTCGGCGGTGTATCGACCAAATCCCCAAATTCTTGACCACTCACCTTCAAAAGAGCGACTGGTGAATGGGAAGATGTTTTTAGTATCAGGCTGAATAACTTCAACTGTTTTACCAAACATATTTTTGATGGTTACACCAATTTTTGGAGTGATATGTACATCTGAACGGTTATCAACTATGAAAGAATAGGGAACAGGCCCAAATTCGTTGAATGTAGGAATGGTAAAGTTTGTAATGTATGCATCTTCATTGACTGGGCCTTCAACCATCACGTAGAGTAGCGTACCGACGCGTTGATTAATACCTGAAGCTGCTGAGCTACCGTCAGTCTCAAGTGCACCGAGAGTTGGGCGGTGCGTGATCATTGCGTAGTGACCACCAGGGAGTGCATCTGTAGGAGCTTCAATTAAAACATTAATAATTCCAGTCCGAGTCGCACTTGTTGTGCCAAGTGTTTGCTCGGGTGGAGTGAGGACCAACCAAGATGCCAAACTCCAGCGATTTGAGCCTTCTGCAGTCTCAGTGATGGCAACTGGAGTAGCTCCATCTTCACCGACGGTAAAGTCAATTTTCTCGGTGATAATATTTTGTTGCTGAGCACCTGAGTTTATAACGCGAACTTCAATTTGTTTCTTTTCGCCTGGTTTGATCTTAAGAGAACCATCATCACCTAAGCGAGTTGGAATTGCAGTTAATGAAGATTCATCAGGTACAACTTCAATAATCTCCGTTTGTTGTTGGGCATACAGCGGAGCAAAATAAGCGGCAGTTCCCAGAAAGGTACTGAAGACAGTGAGAAATACAACTTTCTTTATTGATGATGGGGGCAGGGTGATCTTCATATGCTTTTCTTAAAATGTTGATGTTGCTGTATATGTTAAGAAGTTTTCGTAATCACCAGCAGCCTGAATGCTTCCGATGACAGCTTTGTAACACATATAGACGTTGTGATTTTCAGCAGGAGCAGTTGAGCTGATTAAGGTTTGGGCGACTTCTGTATTTTCAGCATCAGCAAATTGTTTGTAACAGTTGCCAGTTCCGTCACAGTTGCCACTACTAGTATCGTATACAAAAGCTTCAGTCATACCGACAACACTGTTCTCATCGTCCATCGAGTAGGCAAAGCCCTTGTAGTCTGTAGAACTCCACTCGGCAGGTGCAGTGTGAGTCATGTCATTACCTGTAGGAGCATCAACAGCACCATCACCTAAAGTATCAGGGATACAGGCCGTGTTTTGCGTACGAGGGTCTGAAGCACTTGAGTCACCGGTATCACCACTGCAGGCTCCGCCGTTGCGGCCCAGTTGGTCGTTTTCAAGTACGGTTACCGCATACCCATTGACTGCATTTGTAGAAACAGAGAGGGTTTGCGCTGCATGAGTGAAGGTTCCAATCAGTAAGTCACCAAGTGGGACAAGATTTGAAGTGGTAGTAACGGTTGTAGTACCGTCACAAATACTTCCCACACCTCCGGCGACACCGATAATCTTGAAGGTAATCTGAGGAGCTACAGAAGCGGTAACTTTAACAGCTTCAATAAGGCCAATTGCGACCGTTGTTTGATCTACAACTGCAAATGAAGAGTTATGTTGTTGAATAATAACACGTGGCGTGTCAGCTACGCCGATTGTGTGATTTAACGCCGGTGCTGGATTAATTAAGCCACTGATTACAAAGGCGTCATTAGCACTTGCGTCAAATGCGGTTCCAGAAGCACCTGTCCCAGAATAAGCACACTCAAATGAATGATAGTCGTTGCCAGCAATAGTGACAGCTGATCTAGTTGCGGTTCCTGCAACAAAGTCGTATGCAGCAGTTGCATTACTTGGACAAGTCACAGTTGCAGCAATGTTTGGGGATGAGCTGTTAAATCCACCATCAAAGTTGCCAATATCAGGGATTCCATCGGTGGAATCTGCATCAGTTGCTTCTGCTGGAACTAAAATTCGGAATCGACCATTTGGAATCGCATTTACGGTGGTGAGTTTAACATTCAAACTGGAGGACGCAGTAGCAATCACATCATCACCTGAATCAGCATCGCCAGCCAAGAGTGCGGCATTACTTGGAGATTTTACGTAAATTAAGTTGTTGGCACTGGTACTAGCGATTGTATACTCACCCAAACTGCCGGCTTCACCAATTAAAACAGTATCACCTTCTACTAATTGACTTGAAGATGTAGAGGGGTAGGCACCTTGAGTAGTATTAATGTATGCAAAGGAACTACCAACTACGTTGCCTGAAGTAAGAGCACCTTTAAAAGAAAGTCGTGAGTTGGAAAGTGTTACAGAAACGCTACTTAAACTAAGTGAGTAGGGCTTTTTATTAAGTGTACCTACGACAGCAAGACTAGCAATAATCACTAGTGCTGAAAATATCGGTCTGAGATATTGATACTTCATAAAACTCATCTTTTACTGTGTGTATTGCATACAAAATGAATTATGCAAATCTAAGTGTAAAACATTTCCAGATCTCAGTGCAAGAGGCAGTTGCTTATAATCAAGCTATTTTCTGCGTAGATAATATGTATTGATCAGCCAAGCAATTATAAATATTGTTAGGGCGCCTAACAAAAAAAGTGGCAGAGCAAAAATAGTTTTCGTTTCTAATAAATGGATCGGTTGGTCTTGATTTTGAACAATTAAATCAATAGAAATCTTGTAGATGCCTAACAATAATAATGGTTTGTAGCTAAATGAAGTAGTAGCCAATCCATCTACGGTATCTGTCTCAAGATTACGCTTGGAGTTTCCTAAAATAATCAGCGTTCTGAGTGGGAATTCTTTGATGACTTTCCCTTGCCAATCCAATATTTGGGCACTGCCTGAGGCAGCCGCTGCCGCGTAGCCAGTATTAGTCACCTCAGGTGTAAAGTGGAGTGGACGAAATGAATCAACGATACTGCTTGTTTTAAATGAAGAAATTTCTAAAGATGGAGTAACCACGGTGTCAGAGGAAACTAATACTATTAAGTTACTACCAATAGTGCCGCTCACTTGAGTACTACCAGCAGCTACTACAAAGCTGGTATCTTGTTCGCTTTGGAATAAAACAGTCAGAGGAAACTCTTGATTTGGTACGCCTGGAGGTACGGTGATGGTCAAGGTCAATTGTGCTTTACTCTTGGGACCCAGGGAGAGGGGGGCTAAACTTTGTGGGTCTGAATCAAAGTAAGGAAATGTTGTTGTATCAGAAAGAATTGGAATATTGCTTTGATTATCACTGCTGAAATCCACAATTTTAGGAGTCACTTTTAGGGGTTGATCACTCAGGTTTTCGATAACAACAGTATGCGTAGCGCTACTCCCTTGCTTCACTTTCAAGTAAGCAGTTGGTGGAGAGACAGCTAGGTTTACTTCTTGAGCAAAGGCTGTTGTACCAGCTATTAACAGCTGGCCAATCCAGAGTAAACAAGTGAAGATAATGCTTTTTGAGAGAGTGGTGTGTTTCATATGATGCATAGGTGTTTAAAATCCTGGGACTGCTACAAAAACAATATAGGTTGAGTAGTTACCTCCGGCTTGATTGCCGCTGACGCCAGCTTTATAGGTGACAGTTGCGGTGCGGTTGGTACCGACATTTACAGAACTCATCACTGGTTGCATCGTGTCAGCACCAGAGATATCAGCAAAACTTCTAAAGTAGCTTGCGTCAACAAAGTCGGCTGGAACATCATGTCCTGTCACGTTAAATCCAAAGCCTGGGATGAGCTGATTGGTCCAAGGTTGTGCGGTAGTGTGTGTACAGGTTCCACCATCACAAGTGGTATCAGGAATAGTGTCAGCACTCAGCTGATGCTGTAGTGGGTGAGCTTCGTAGGCATACACGGTATAACCACTCGCTCCACCATGAGTAATTGTCATGGTGTGTGAATCAGTGTTATGGATGCTTGGAGTGAGTTCTCCCAGATCAATCCCAATTTTAGATAGCCTAAAACTAAATCTATCGATCTGGTAAATATACTGAAAACCTCCCCCCACGAAGTAGGACGAGACGCCGTACTGTCCGTATGGGCCAGCTCCGGTTTGACCAACGGTGTCCGTCACGTTGTAGCTGGCACTCGATTTTTCACCAGCAGTAATGTTGAAGTTGCCAAATTGGATCAGATAAGAATCCGACTGCATGTTTTCTGCGCGAGCGAGTTGAGTGAGTACAATTGGTACTCCCAATATAAGAGTCAAGGCAATAGTCAGTTTACTGACAATCTGAAGTAAATATCGCATACGTTTCGTACTCTATATATAGTTATTCTTGATTTTTGGTTGCATCTCTCGAAGTGACCTCCGAGTTGTTAAGTGCGGCTGTATCTATAGTACTTGTATCCAGATTTTCAATACGCGTTGTAATTTTCTCGACCTCGGTTTGAAGTAGGGATAGTTGTTTGAGGGCTGTTTCTTTGGTTTCCTCAGGTGCTTTGAGGAGCTCCCGCAGTAATGCTAACTTAGGATTGAGAAATCCATCAATGAAGTCTTCTAAGGTATGTTCTTTCTGTGAAGTTTTATCGAGTTCGAGGACTTGCTTCTCGAGAGTCTGTTCTTTAAGGTGAACTTCATCATACTGTTTCTTGGCAAACAGCAGAATTGTGCCAATGATTGGGAGTGTCATTAGC
>CAYUES010000056.1:0-5317 GCA_964443885.1 uncultured Pseudomonadales bacterium | reverse complement strand
ACCAGTAGTTCCAAGCTAAAGAAAAATAAACTAAACGCTTCTGGGCGAACTTCATGGCGATCAGCCAGCAGCGGCAGCACCAACAAACTAGCCACAACCATCGCCAATTTACCGTATTTTTTGCCTGTGTACCAAAGAATCATCCCAACAGATCCAGCGTACAGCGAAGCACTCATAAGTGTTAAACCAGTAAACCCAGACCAAGAGTGTAGATAGTATACAATCACACCAAAGAGCCAGTGATGGTTTGGAGCAGGATACTCAGCATGGGTGTAGGAATAGAGGTTGTTCGAGAAAATTTTCCCTGATTCCATAATTACCCGACCATTGGTAATATGTCTCCCCAAGTCACTGCCCGTAAGCAGCGTTTTGGTACAGAAAAAAAGAAAAAAGAAACTGGTCAGAAGCCCCAAAAAAAACCAGAGTGGTAGCTTCCGCACCGTTTGCATATGACAAGTATACCGTGTTTATAGATAATACGAGTATTGGATAAACGTAGTATGTCGCAGGTACAACAAGTCAAAGAAGCCACAAATATTGTGGATCTCATTGGCAGCCGAGTTACGCTGCAACGTTCTGGTGCCAACTTTAAAGGACTCTGTCCGTTTCATAGTGAGCGTGGCCCGTCGTTTTTTGTCAGTGAAAACATGCAGCGTTACAAGTGTTTTGGTTGTGGCAAAAGTGGCGACGCCTTTACCTTTTTGGAAGAATACGAAGGCATGACGTTTCGTGAAGCGCTGGAAACGCTAGCAGAGTCAGCGGGGATTACTCTGACCGCCGCCGCGCCAAATACTCAAGAAGATGAAGAACGAACCCAACTCCTGGCAATCCTTGATTTAGCACGTGCCTACTATCATTATTTATTGACTGATCATGAAGTCGGCGAAGCTGCCCGCCAGTACTTGAAACAGCGTGGTGTCAAACAAGACTCCATCAAGCAGTTCCAGCTGGGTGTATCGTTGCCGGCTTGGGATGGGTTGGTGACGTATCTGCATCACAAGAAAAAGTATCCGCTCGATTTAATCATCAAAGCAGGCTTGGCGACCCAAGCCCAGGGTGGGCGCGTCTACGATCGGTTCCGCTCGCGGGTGATGTTTCCCCTCAAAAATCATCGTGGGCAAGTGGTCGGATTTTCAGGACGCTTAATTGATTTGAAGACCGCTGGGGTAGCTGCGCAGAGTACTCAAACTAAACCTGCAAAAAATTCACCGCAAAAAGTAGCTAGCTCAAAACAGTCAACAGCAACCCCCAAGTCAGACTTTGTAGATCCAAAGTACATTAATACACCAGAGACACTTTTGTACCACAAAAGTCAGTTGCTCTACGGTCTATATGAAAGCCTGAGTAGCATTCGCAAAGAACGCCGCGTGGTGGTGGTGGAAGGCGAGTTTGACGTAATTTCATCGGTCGAAGCGCACCTTTCGACCGTAGTCGCCATCAAAGGTTCTGCCCTGACTGCCGATCACGTTAAGTTACTTTCGCGCTCAGTTGATCAAATTATCCTCTCCCTCGATGCTGATAGCGCAGGCGTGGCAGCCACCAAAAAAGCAATTGAAGTGGTGGCGGCCAATCAATCTTCCCGCGAGCAACCACTGACCCTGAGTGTGATTCGCATTCCCAATGGTAAAGATCCAGACGACTTCAGCAAAAGCGACCCCAAGGGTTGGCGCGAGCTGGTTAAGCATCCGATCACGGCCTACGAATTCTTGATTTCGGCGGCTTGTGAAAAACATAGTACTGAGTCCCCAGAAGGTAAGCTGCAGATTATGACCGAGTTAGCTCCGGTGTTGGCCAAGATTGATCACGCGGTTCAGTACGAGTACTACACCAAGTTATTGGCTGGCCGACTAGGAGTGACGCTCCAGAGTGTCCAGAGTGATATCAAGAACTATCTGCTCCGTGATGGCATGAAAACAGAAAAAGCTGCTGATAAAAAAGCGACTGAGCAGCAGCAGTCTGGAAAAAACGAACCCGTCCAACGGCCCCCAACTCCTCAAGAAAGAAAACAGCTTGAGCTCGAGTCGTACTTATTATTTTTAGCTTTTAATGCAGCGGCTAAAGAGCGACAAACCTGGTTGACCGAGTTTGCCGCTTTAAACTTAATAACACCGGGGCTGCAACAAATTCTGGAAGTTTTTAAAAATACCAATAAAGAACTGGGTGAAGTCGCCAAAAAACTACCCGATGACTTACAAGAAAAAGTCTTTGAGCTGGCAACCAATCCCAAGTACTACGCATCACTCGATACAATCGATTTAGCAACAGAGTGGAAGAATACTTTGAGTGACTTCCGGGGCGTTCAAGCAACTGCCGAAGGCAAGCGAATCGAACGTGAACTGGAAGAACTAGACAGGATTGCGGTCAAAACTCCCGAGCAAGACAAGCGCCAAAGCGAGTTGCTGCAAAAGCTAGTTTTATTAAAAAGAAAGTAACACGATGCCAGTTTTCAATAAAGTTGAAGCCTCGAGCAGATTTATTAGAAGCATATTTTTTGCTATGGCCTTTTTAGGAATGACTGTTTCTGATGGAAACACACAGGCCGTGCCAGAAGCTAGTGATTCTACGCAACTTCAAAACTATACCGCAACCCAAGATAGTACACTGTACCTACCGTTGGCACGAACTCCGGAAGAATATGGAATGTTTGTTCCACTTTTTATCTATCCACAGTGGTGGTTGGACAACCCAAATCAACTAGCCGATGAGTATGCTTGGGATGATGTGGCTGCTCTCAGACAGGTTACTAAAAAGGTGCAGGTAATCCTCAGTCCAACTGGTTCAGACGGCAGTGTGCAGCCCATAAACGAAGACTACACTCGGGGCATTGCTGATTTAGAAGCAGCTGGTGTACGGATGAGTGGCTACAACGACACCAACTATGGCACTCGACCAATTGCTGAGATTTTGACCGATGCTAATCGGTACTTTGATGAATATCCGGACTCGGTAGTCTGTTGTATGTTGGATCAAGTTTTCGCCAATGATACCGATCCCGCACAGCTGGATGAAATGTTTGCGCACTACCAAAACGTTGTAACACAACTCAAAAATGTGGCAGCACAAAAAAGCAAAAAACTTGAAGTTATTTTTAATCCCGGCCAAAGAATTGATCAGCGTTTTTATACTTTAGCCGATAAAACAATTATTTTTGAAGGTACTTTCACTGATTGGATGCAGTACCAACCAGATGACTATATTCTTCTAAATCCGATAAAAGCAATTGTCCTTGTCCACACCACGCCGACCGAAGCAGAGATGCAGCAGGCGATCAACCGAGCCGAAAGTTTCAAGATTCAACAGATCTATGTTGGGTCGGGGATGAAAGCGGTAGGGCCAGAACCACAAGATCCTTGGACAGAGTTACCTGCGTATCTACAAGCAGAAGCAGCGTATATCCAAGGTTTGAACTAGTATAGATACTATATACTAAGGAAAGTTACTACTTAAAAATTATTTAAAAAGGATCTATATGCATGTAGAATCAAGTATGGAGAAACGTTCAGATACAGAAATAACTAGAGCTAACCTAACATCTGCCCTAGAAACTATAGGTGACTCTTTGTTTAGAGCTGATATTGTCACTGTAGGTGCCTCAGTGGAAAGCACTTTTAAAGATATTCCTGAAGGTATTGAGATAAATCTTGATCCTACTTTACAAAGTAATGACGAAATAAAACTAGGTTTTTGGAATGGCAAAAGCAGGCAAGTCGCGGAGATCATTATAAATGGTTCTCAAGATGAGGAAAACCATCTTTCTGGACCAGCTACACCTGAAGTTTTTATCCAAAGAATTACTGCAAAATTGGCTGAAGCGGGCATTACCTTGAACTAGTTTTAACTGTTTTCAAACAGCTAGTATTCATAAAATGAATGTTATTATGTGTAGATGCTGAATGAAGTTGCTTTTAAAAACGATCAAGGTAAGCCGTATCGCGACATGGTTCATTCTCGTCAAGAATCGGCTCGGGCGGTTGGTCACGAAAAGCTGTATTTACCAGAAACTACAATAGAAGAAAAATTTGTTGCACTGCAACAAACCATAAATACTTTTTATGAACAAGTGGTAAGTATCGATTTTCATCTGGCATATTCACTACAAGAATTTTTAGAACATTTAGAAACAGTATTAATAGATTGCTATTCTCTGGATTCAGAAGAAGCAAAAGTAGCTGCTTTACACAAATTTCAAAAGTTGCTTGTTTCACTATACGATCTGTATGTCATAAATTTAATTTATCCAGATTCCCTTACAACCAAACGGGAATCTGATCCTTCAAGCTATTTATTTTCACTTTACTTCCGTGATCACCAAGGAAAAGTTACCGAAAAGACACGAGCTACAGTTCTCGATCCACGTGTTAAGTATTTTTCAATTCCCGAACTTGAAAATATTCTTTCAGAAAAATTTAGTGATACTTCTGAATTTTTGCAGTTCACAACAGTTGAAGATTTTAAGAAAGCAGATGTATTACAATTTGCTTCGGGGATGAAGGCAGTTATTATGCAGCCACTAGGGCAATCTGAGCTTACCGAGGTAACCGAAAAATATGAAGAGATAGTAGCTGCTAATTTTAAGAATGATCCAGTTCAAGCGGATAACTTTACAGATTCATATCAACTTTTCAGTTATTTTTACTTGACAGATACAATAGGTGGTTTGTACTGTTTGAGTAAAGATATACGGCCAATACTGCCACTAAATCCATTACCCGTGCAGGATGTACACTTGGCTCTTTTAGAGCAAGGTATGCCTTTTGACATCGAAAGTCCTCATCTTGAAATACCAACTCAGTCTTTAGTAAAAAGAGATTCACCAGAACAAATAGTTAGTTTTGAAGCGAAGTGGCAAAGTTTGTTACATGAATTAGATTTACACGTAAGCAAGCTAGACAAAACTAAAAGAAAATATTTCAATGAAGCATTACTGCTCTTGGATAACGATGAGACCTCTGCTACCGAACTTTTGGATCGTGCACGTTCTCGATATGAAAGAATGTTTGCAAGAGAGCATCCACATTTTGGAACTACAAAAGTCTTACTTACACGATCAGGAGTAAGTGCAAACGATGTAGTAGAACAGGGCATTCAGTCATTTCTCAAAAAAACGGGCGAAGAAAAAACATCGGCAAATCAATTGAATTGGTACTTTGAAAACATAGATATACTTAAAACTAGATTCAACATACCAGATGAAGAATCAGAAGTAGCCCAAGCATGTTTTATTTGTCTGGAACCAACTGCAAATTCGTACGAAAAACCAGAACAAGTAAGAGAAAAAAGACATAATTTACTAGCTAAAATGACTGATAGAGCTCAG
>CAYUES010000055.1:854-5434 GCA_964443885.1 uncultured Pseudomonadales bacterium | reverse complement strand
TCCCTCAAATAATGGCAGTGAAGTAAAAAGAACAAACAGCAGTGTTGCTAAGTAGGTACTCCATTTACTCTTGAAAATCCGTTCACTAAATCGATAAAAAGCAATTGTGGTTACTAACATCCAAGTCACGAGCAGAATCCGAAAATTCAACTGACTACCGACACTCGCAAAGTAATAGATCAGTGGTGTTTTATGATCGACAATGTCTACATAGAGTTTCTGCCCAATTCGTAAACCATTACCAATGGTGAGATAAATCGCTTCGTCGCCGTACCAATACGGCTCAAAAAAATTAGGAAATCGAAGAATAATGACGAGGAGTAACAATAGCGCAAGCACTGGGTGGCAAACTTCTTTCTTTTGTAAAAGTTTTTTAAGGGCGCGCATAGGACAGAATGATCAATATATTTATTCAGTATACAAATCATTTGGGGGTGAGGAAAGCGGCAGTTAAAAGTTTAGCTCAACGGTAGCAGAACGAGGGGGATAAAGGGCAGTTTAGTGAGACAAAAAGCAGCTAGACTTTCTCGGTCACTTTGTACTCGATGTACTTGCCCAACATCAAGCGAGTGTGCGCATCGATACCTGGTAAAGCTGAAAAGAAAAATCCAATAATCGGTAGTAGTAAGAATTCAAGCGGCTGCATGATGTACGAAAGCGGGTTGCGCTTGTTGGGGCGTGGTGGACGATTTAAGGCATCTAAGATAAACACTACCACCATCGACACTAAAGACAAGGTAAGCAAGAGTGAGGTGACTTGTGGCAAAGTTTTACCCAGAATAGTTCTGTTGAAGGCAGGATTGAGAATCGGAGGTAAAAAGGCAGAAACGGTAATTGCAAACCAATTAACTGGCCATAAAAAGTGGTCTTCCATAATCTTGATCACCCGTACGGTCTTATCCCAAAATGGTACACCAGGAGTCGTAATAAACTGTTTGATGATGTAGGCATCGTCACTGACACCCCAGGCCCAGCGTTTGAGCTGCTCGTATTGATTCCACATCGTGCCCCAGAACGTGCTTGATTCAGCTGCATCAGCATAAATAGGTAAGTAGATAGGTTTCACCTCAAAGTCGCCTTTTTTGGCAAAGTACGACTTGAAGAACAAACGGTAGTCTTCAGGAATCACATCAGTGTCCCAGTAGCCGATCTCATCGATGTGTTTGAGTGAGGTGGTATAAGTAGAAAAATTAATTAAGCGATCTTCACGTACCAAAATATACATCTGGGTAACGGTAAAAAGTGCCGCCAAAACCCGCACCGGCGAAGGAACTTGCCAAATATTATTGTAGAAGGCAATTGCGCCCTGCCAGATACGATTGTATCTTTTCTCATCTTTGAGAAATGCAAAAGTCAGTGCTGCAAAGTATGATTTGTGAAAGAGCGCATCGGCATCTTCACTGGTGATGGTAATGTCCTCGATTGGTAGTTTTCGCTCATCGACTAGCAGTTTCTTGGCTTGCTTGGCACCCCAACAAGTATTGGAGGATTTACCTTTAATTTCGCCTTCAATATCGGGATGAAATGAAACCCAGACATCACCAAAGCGCTCTTTGTATTTTTCTTGGATGTGCTTGGCTTTAACGCGTGCATCTTCACCTTCACGAACTTCAAAAGCCATCATAATGTGCAAGTTTGCTAAGGGAAAGGTTTGGTTGCTCAACGCTTCCATGGTGCGTTCGAGTGTGCTGACAGGCTCTTTGTAGGTGGGGATAACGATAATGTGGTGAATCTTTTCCCACTTTTCTTTGTAGCGCAGTTTGAGATCAGCAATCCAGTCGAAGCGACTCGATGCTTGAATGCGCAGGTGGGCGACAACTGCCAGGACCGCGAGCGTCAGCGAGCGGTACAGCCAGTAGACACAAAATCCAATAATGTAGTACGCCACAGCCACCGGAATCACCAATGAACCCCAGAATGGAAATAAAATCAAAGACCACGAAACAAATCCAGGCAAAATCTCCAAAAATCGCTGAGATCTCACAGGATGACGGCGGATATATCGGGCGGCGTGGCTTTCAGATGTCATAAGGTGGGCAAGCTAGTAAATACTTGAAATGAGTTTGAGTATACTTGATCAAGCGAAACGGTACAGTTTTCTTTTAGATACGTTGCAGTTAATTCTATCATCCATGGCTCACAAAGTTTGCCACGATGTGGCTGTGGTGGCAAGTACGGAGCATCTGTCTCGAGTAGTAACCGATCCGCCGGCACGATTTTCACAATTTCACGAATCGAATCAGCGTTCTTGTATGTCACATTGCCTGCAATTCCGATGTAGGCACCCATTGCGAGCGCTTCTTGAATGTACTCCATACTACCTGAAGCGCAGTGAAGTACAAAGGGTAGATTAGATTTTTTGTACTGTTTGAGAATATGGAGAGTGTCATCATAGGCTTGGGTGCCGGTATCTCGAACGTGCAAAATGAGCGGCAAAAGCGCCCGCTCCGCTAGCTTGACCTGCTCCGTCAATAGATACTTCTGCAGCTCTACGAGGGCAAGATCCTCAGGTTTGGAGAGATCCAATCTAAAGTAATCAAGACCAACCTCGCCAACTGCAGCAATCGAGTGGGTGGTACTGTCTTTTTCAAGCAGTGCTTGTAAATGGGTAAGCCAGATAGCAATATCTGCCTGAGAAACTGGTTGATTCTGCTCGAGCGCGTCATCAATAGCGTGCGGATGAAAGCCCACGCTGGCTCTAAAGTGTGGTTCCAAGCGACATAGCTCAACCGCTCGAGCCGAAGTGGTGATGTTCGTTCCGATCACGATGCTATGACTAACCCCGTGTTCTTGTGCTGTTTGCCAGTGTTTTTGCCAGTTTTGACCGTCTTCACCAAACAGAGCTTCAAGATTGTAGTGGCAGTGGGTGTCAATAATCATGGTTTTAGCTTGGAAGTAATTAGTCTACTAATCTTGGGAAGAGTGGCGCAAGCGCAACAATTTGTGTTTGTGAAAAGTGCTCTAAAATCTGGGCAGCAGTCTGCGGCATAAATGGTTGTAACTGAAAGGCAATAACTCTAATTCGTTGCACCGCTTCTCGTAAAATCACTGCTTGTTCTTCACCTTCTTTTTTCCAAGGAGTTTGCTCACTCAAGTAGTGATCGGTTTGGGCAATCAAGTCAGTAATGTGGTGGAGTGCTACGCTCAGCTCGTACTCATCAAGCGCTTTTTTGATGGCTGGTGTGTAGTCAAGCGGTGTAACCGGAACGACTGTCTTGTTTTTTTCACAAAGTTTGGCAACACGGGAACACACATTGCCTAAGCCATTTGATAAATCAGCAGTGTAACTTTCGGCATACTTTTGATACCAAAAGTCACCATCACTGTGGGTGGGAATGTACTTTAGTAAATAATATCGAATTGGCTCCAGGCCATATTTTTCCACCAATGCAAACGGATCAATCACGTTGCCCAGTGATTTACTCATTTTTTGTCCATCTGCAGTAATGTAGCCGTGAACAGAGATCGTTTTAGGAAGTTCAAGACCAGCTGAAAGCAACATCCCTATCCAGTAGACCGAGTGAAAACGATTAATACCTTTTCCAATCACATGCACATCGGCAGGCCAGGTTTTTTCAAAGTTTTTTTGATCACTGCCAAAACCAACCGCAGTCAAGTAAATTGCCAAGGCGTCAAACCAAACATACATTACCTGGGAAGTATCACCTGGGACTGGTACACCAACACCCCGGCCGCGTTCGACAGAACGAGAAATACTAAAGTCTTCTAAGCCTTGATTGATAAACCCAAGCATCTCATTTTTGTACTGCTCAGAAACAACATGAAGTTGATCGCTAGTAATCAAGTCACGAATCTGTGCTTGGTACTTGGAAAGCCTGAAAAAATAATTCTTTTCAGTGATTTTTTCGGGCTCAGTAAGATGTTCAGGACACTTGCCATCGATCAATTCTTCTGGTGCATAGTAACTTTCACAACCGACACAGTACAGACCAGTATATTCTTTTTGATAAATATCACTTTCTTCTCCAGCTGTAGTTTCAGCACAGCGCCGCCAGAGCTCTTGAACACCAGGCCAGTGAGCGGCTTGATCACTGCCACGGCGGAAGTGGGTAAGTGAAATCCCAAAAAATGTAAACGCATCTTCAAAAATAGTCGCGTACTCATCGAGCCAATCTTGCGGAGCTTTGCCTACTTTTTCAGCAGCTTGGACATTCTTGAGGCTATTCTCATCAGTACCACAGGCAAACGAGACTTCTTTGCCAAGGGAACGCTGATACTGAGCGATCGTATCTGCCTGAAACCACTCCAAAACATGGCCTAGATGAGGCTTGGCGTTTACATAAGGAATTGCAGCGGTAATATAAAACGTATTCATGCCTATTGATTATACTGCACGAGTCGAGGGCAGTGTTAGGCAGTCGGCTGTGGCTGTTTTTTAGTCAAAAAGTGACGCAGTTTTGAAGCAGTATGTTCGGCCCAATCTTGGGCATTCATGACAGTTGCCACTTTTTGAGCAAAGTGATCAGTTTTGAGCTGTGCAATCGTAGAAACTGTCGCACTCGAGACACTAAGCTCTTGTTGAATTGATTCATATGAAGCATTTTGAGAGAGTCTTTTGA
>CAYUES010000055.1:0-844 GCA_964443885.1 uncultured Pseudomonadales bacterium | reverse complement strand
TTAGCCAGCATTGTCAGCTCGTTTTCACTCAAGAATATAGTCAAAAAAGCCTGGATATCTTTAGGACGATGGAGATCGGCAATAACTTTAGCCAGTTCTTGTTTGAGAACAAGGTCGAGTTCAGATGAAGAAGTGGTGTTTGTGTTAGACATAGTTTATTTCTTGAGAAAATTAAGATAGTTAGTATATCAAACTATTTCTTAAATATGAAGGTTGAGAGTACTTCAGTGGCAAGCAAGACAGCCGCAACTGCGCCAACGATCGGGAGGGTTACGATCACGTCTTGTAGTTGAAGAAAAAGCAGCAGCGTACAAAGAAATGAAATTTCAGCAGCTCGGCGTGAGTGTAAAAAGAAAAAATTGCTAGTAAAAAATACTGCCGCAAAGACCACCAGAAGCAGTGGCAGATAACTCTGGAAAAATAAAACGTTTGCAATTTCTTCAGGTCTAATGGTAGTGAAAATATACAAACAAGCTGCAAAGCTAGCCAGACCTAAGGCCAGTAACGGCAAAAATCGGATCCGTTTTTGTACAAATACTGGGAGAGATTGCAGCGTGGTAGCGGTTCGTGCAGACTGGTAGCTAGAATTCGTATGATGTCGAGGTGATTTTTCAGAGTCTGTACTGGAGCTACTAGAAAAACTAATGCTTTTGGAGGTGTCTGCTCTGGAGTGTGAATCCTTTGAGTTGGCAGCTTCGGTGTTGCTTTTTTTCAGCCTGGAAGAACCTTTCACAACAGGTTTTGCGGGTGGTTCTGCAAGGCGTGACTTGGCTTTACTGGGCGGGTTCTGAGCTGGCGACATAGTTTATATTCATAGTATACTCAAGCGTATGTCATTCGAAGT
>CAYUES010000054.1:0-5463 GCA_964443885.1 uncultured Pseudomonadales bacterium | reverse complement strand
ACGCAACCTCTAGTTGATCAAACTTCGCAGGATTCGTTTCAAAGTGACTCTGACGGGTCAGCTACCACGCCGCTCGACTTCATAAAGAATTACTTGCCCGCATTGTTGGCGGTAGGAATTGTGGTGGGGATTTTTGTCTTCAAGGCGCTGCAAAAACCAGCTCCAAAAACTCAGAGGTCAGCACAGAAGAAAACAAAGTAATTGGTTCGTAGTAGTAAAACCAAAAGAAAGAACTTGATGAAAAAAGTGTTACTGCCGATGATTTTAGTTCTAATGTTCGTGGCAAGTGTTCAACCAATTTTTGCCCATGTAGTGGTCAAACCAAACACAGTAGGAGTTGCGGCATTTCAAACCTTCACAGTCGGTGTCCCAAATGAAAAAGCTACTCCAACCACACAAGTTCGCTTAGTTATTCCAGAGGGTTTACACCACGTTTCTCCAAATGTAAAACCAGGTTGGAAGATCGAAATCAAAAAAACTACAGCTGAAGGTTCTAGTGAAGAGCGAGTGAGTGAAATCATTTGGTCTGGTGGCAGTATTCCAGTTGGCCAGCGTGACGACTTTGCATTTAGCGCCCAAGCTCCGGCACAAGAGGGCTCGATTCAATGGAAAGCATATCAAACCTATGGTGACGGTGTAACTGTAGCCTGGGATGCCAGTAAAGAGTCTCAACCAAAGAATGCAGATGGTAGTCCAGACTTCTCAACAGTGGGGCCATACTCTGAGACAACAGTTAAAAATGACTTAGCTGCTGCTGCAAATCCTGGTCATCCAAATGCTCAGGAACCTGCAATGGTGCAAACGGCAGAATCAGCTCCAAAAAGTAATCGTGCTGAAACGTTCAGTATTATTGCGCTGGTTTTGGCTACTGTTTCTCTAGGACTGCAGTCTATGAAGAAACACAACTAACCTACCAACTAAGGTGACAGTTGTTACTTATTATTTTCTTACATAAACTTGATCTCATCCTGTTGGAGTGTGAATACACTAGTCCTTACATACAAAATACTGAAAGGATTATATGTCTGACACAACGATGAAACAAAAAATGCAGAATGCAGCTGACCAAGTAGGGCAAACTGTAGACGACGCCAGAGATAAGATGGCTGACCACGCTCATCACGCTGGTGAAGTCGCAAAAGGCATGGCCCAAGAAGCAAAAGGCCATGTACAACAAACTGTCGGTGGCGTTAAACAGCAGAGTGATAACTGGGGTGATAAAATGAGCGGAACTGTGGATCGAGCAAAAGGTGTTGTCAACGAAAAAGTGGGTGAAATGAGACAGAAGACAAACTAAGTTTAAAATATACAGGTGGAGGACAGTACACCTAGAATATTCGAGGGGGCGCCGAAAGGCGCCCCCTTTCTTTAGTTTTGAAGCCAGTCCGCAGAACCGTCTGCTCCTATCGCTTTTTCATAAAAAAATTAGTAGGATAGAGTATGCCTAAAAATCCTACTCAAGTGACGGAAAAAGTCGTACTTACGCCAACACCGCCAAGCAGTTTACTCTTGGTTGCGGCAGTTTTTATTGCAGTTATCCTGGCGATTGCAGCCTTTATTTTTGGCCGGCCAACACAAAGTACTTTGACTGATCATCCTGGGCTCGAAGTACGTAATCCAAGAGTTGTAGAACCAAACGCTCCAGAACTTGAAGAACCAGAAGGTGTGGCTTGTACGATGGATGCCAAGATTTGTCCTGATGGCTCTGCGGTAGGGCGGAGTGGTCCTAACTGCGAGTTTACACCATGCCCTGGCGAGTAATTTGATTTATCAAAATACCAAATAATGCGTTAAAATATAAAAATAAATATATAAATACATCAAAAAAATTTCCTTTTCAAAATCATACATTAAATGCAAACTTAAGGGTAAGGTACTTATGGAAACAACAATAATTTCATCGGCAGACAAGGTTGGAGCGGTCATCTTGGCAGCAGGTAAAGGCTCTCGTCTTAACTCAACGGATCAAAATAAAGTGACGATTCCTCTGGGTGGCAAACCAATGATTGAGTGGTCGGTTCAAAATGTGCGAGCAGTTGGGGTAACAGAAGTGGTAGTCGTGGTTGGATTTGCCCGTGAGTCTGTACAAGCAGTGCTGGGCGACACAGTTACGTATGCCGTGGAAGAAGAACAACTCGGGACAGGTCATGCGACAGAGGTGGGAACCCGTGTTTTGCCAGCAGAAATTTCTGAAGTACTGGTGCTCTATGGAGATCACTCGGCTTTTTACCCACCAATTTTCTATAAAAAACTCCTCGAAACTCATCGTGAACGCCAAAATGCAATGACGCTGGTGGCACTTGAGTACGATAATCCTTCAGAGCTAGCTTGGGGGAGAATTATTCGTAATGCTGAAGACGATGTAATTGCAATTGTTGAAGAAAAAGAAGCCAATGAAGAACAAAAGAAAATTAGAGAACTCAATGCTGGGCTCTATGTTTTTGATCGAAAAATCATTGAAGAAGGCTACCAAACTCTCAAGCCACAATCTGGTGGCGAGTACTACCTGACAGACTTGGTGGTCTACTGTATTCAAAGAGGGTTGCGGGTGGGTGCCGTGATTGCTTCTCAAGAAGAAGTGGGGATTGGGGTTAACACTCCAGATCAGCGCGAGTCAGCTCAAGAGCTGTTTACTCGTTTGTATCAGTGATTTCCATCTCTAGCCTACATTGGCAAAGTAAAAAAACCTTTACCTGGTTTGATCAACTAAAAATCGCTATACTAGTCCCATGCGACGAAACTGGCAGCACTGGCGATTCAAACATCTAACATACTTCATAGTCAGTTTGGTGGTTGTTTGGTATCTTTCTCGATTTCCGTTTTTTCATGAAGCGATGCACGAGCTCAGTAAAGTTGGCCGCTGGGGCGCCTTTATTGGGGGGATGCTGTACGTCTCTTCGTTTACTGTCGCAATTGGCGTGCTGCTCTTGGTTTCTGCCACCGAATCGGTGCCACTCATACCGTTAAGTTTACTAGCAGGGTTGGGTGGAGTGATTGGTGACACCGTTATTTTCAAGTTTATTCGCAGTAGTTTGCGCGCAGAGCTCATATATGTATATGAAAAACTGGGTGGTCGCTTTATAACCAAACTGTTCAAACGTCATAAACCACTCTCAAGTTTGTTGCCAGTCTTGGGGGCGATTATGATTGCTTCGCCATTACCAGACGAAATTGGAGTGAGCATAATGGGAGTGAGTCGGATGAGAACTATTCATTTTATGATTATGACGGCATTTCTCAACTCGGTTGGAGTGTATGTCTTGTTAGCGTTTTCGCAACAAATTTTGTAGCTACACTTTGCTGTAAGCCATACTCACATATGCTTCAATTTGTGTCAGTTTAGAGAAAGCTGTATACTTTTTGTATGAATACATCCAACTCCACAAACTCCGTAGCAGCTACTGACGCTCCAACCGTTGAGGAATCTCAAGTTGGGGGGCAAACAGGAAAAGGTTCTACGCAAACTCCTGGTCAAAACCCAATGGCTGGTGGCATGGATGAAAACATGTGGGCAACGCTGGCGCATGCCGGGACGTTTGTTGGTGTAGTTGTACCTTTTGGTAATATTATCGTGCCATTAGCGATCATGTTACTAAAAAAAGAAGAGTCTGCCTATATTGCCGAGCATGCTAAAGAATCTCTCAATTTTCAAATCTCATTATCAATTTACTTTATAGTGGCAGCAATCTTGATGCTGGTCCTTATTGGAGTCTTGCTTGCTGGAGTATTGGCAATCCTCTGGATTATATTTGTGATTAAAGCATCACAAGCAGCTCATACTGGACAAAGCTACCGATATCCAATGACGATTCGTTTAGTTAAGTAACTTGAGTACGAGTGCTACTCAAATAGCTGCAACAGCGAAGTTGCTTCTGCATATGGTGGAGTATGGATTAATGCGCCGTTTTGGAGTGTTGAAACTTGGTCAGTGTAGGTTGGACGCTCGGCTTGGTAGATAATTCCAAGTGGAAACTTTTCAACCATTGGTTCTTGGGCTACTTTGAGCGCGGCGGTGAAGTCAGCGGGGTCGTGCTCGGTGAGCGGATAGGTTTTTTGGAAGTAGTAGCCGTAGGTATTCATTTTGTTAAACGTCACACATGGTTGGAGCAAGTTGATCAGCGAGAAGCCTTTGTGCTGCATGCCAGCGGTGATCAGTTGTGAAACTTGGGGGAGGTTGGCAGTAAAGCCTTGAGCGATAAAGGTCGCACCTTGAGTCAGCGCCAGGAGCAGTGCGTAGACAGGGTGTTCAATAATGCCTTCGGGCGTGGTTTTAGATTTATAGCCTTGTTTGGCGGCAGGAGAAGTTTGACCTTTGGTCAAACCATAGACACCGTTGTCATGGACGATCACGGTAATGTCGTGATTACCCCGACAAGCGTGCAGAAAGTGATTGCCGCCTTCGCCGTACAACGCACCATCGCCACCAATTACGACCAGTGGCATTTCATGATTAGCGATCTTGACCCCAACTGCGTTAGCAATCGAGCGACCATGGAGGGTGTGCATCGAACTGGCATTTAAAAAGTCATTCATGTTACCAGAGCAGCCAATATCAAACATCACGTTTAGTTGAGAAGGATCGAGGTTTTGCGCCGAAAGCGAGTTGCGGATCGCACGCTCGATACTCCAGTTGCCGCAACCAGGGCACCAGGTAGGAGTGTAGCCAGCGAATTCTTGTGTTGTTGCCATATAATTCCAAAGTAATTTTTAACTAAAAGTTGATACTATTATTTCTGGTTTGTGAAATTTCTTCGGTATCTGCTTGGTTTTGAGCATCAGAAGTATTCTGATTGCCTTGAAGATTTTGAGTATTTTGTTTACCTTGGCTACTTTGACCACCCATCAAACTCTGGACTTGGACCACAATTTCTTCAGCAAAAATTGGGCGACCGTCGTACTTCAATAGCTTATGTGGTGTTTCAAAGCCAATCGCTTGTTTGATCAACTGCCCAAACTGGCCAGTTGAGTTATTTTCAATCAAAAGATATGGCTTTTGGTAGCCAAAAAACTGCTTGATTGCTGCTGGGTTGAGTGGATGGACATGGGTAAAGTGGAGGTAGGCGACATTTGCGCCACCAGCCGTAAGTTGTGTAAGGGCTTCGGTGATTGCACCTTTAGTACCACCCCACGAATATAAAATCAGATCGGCGGTGGTGAGGTCGCCAAACACCGTTGGTCCGACAAAGTCACTGGTGAAGTAGGTTTGTTCTTTGCGAGCACGCTTGTCGACTTGCATTTTGCGCTCCGCTGCCTCTTCAGTAGTGTGAGAATCAGGCAAGTGCTCGTACGAGTTGGCTTGGTACCAAGCCTGTGATTGGCCAGGGATTAAGCGCGGTGAAATGCCATCAGCACTGTCAGCATAGCGCAGATACGGCATTGATTCGGGTTGGGTAACCGTTTTACCACGGCGAATAGGCCGCTGCATCAATGTTTCAAACCTGCTGGTTTGAATAAATTATTGAG
>CAYUES010000053.1:0-5967 GCA_964443885.1 uncultured Pseudomonadales bacterium | reverse complement strand
CCATCCTGTAACTCAACAGATTCTAGAAGAGTACGGTGACAAAGTCACGTTAGTATATCGTCACTATCCGTTGCCATTTCACCCGAACGCTCAAAAAGCAGCAGAAGCTGGTGAGTGTGTTGCTAAACAACTCGGTAGCGATGGTTTCTGGAAGTACGCTGATGCAGTCTTTGAAAAGCAAACTGCATTAGGTGGCAAACTGACTCCTGAATCGCTTACTGAAGCTGCGAGTGAAGCAGGCGCAAATGCTACAACCTTCAAGACTTGTCTTGATAGTGGAGAGATGGCTGCTGCAGTCAAAGCAGACATGGATGGTGGTGCTGCGGCTGGAATCTCTGGCACACCAGGGACAATCGTTGTCACAAAAGATGGCCCTCAGGAATTAATCCCTGGAGCATATCCATTTGAAGAAGTTAAGACTATCCTTGATAAATACCTTTAGTCTGGACTTCTTAGACTTGAAACTACGTCCCTCGGCAGTTTGCCGGGGGACTTTTGTATGTACGCCACGCATTGGTAGGTTACTTACACGTACTGTACTGAGCCGAGGTGCTCTAAACTCACCTAGCTAAACGCTTCTTGAGTACAGTACAATACAGCTAGAGACTACACCAAGTAGCAGAGTACTCACCCAAAAGGATGTATATGTCATTTAAAGATTTACTTATGGAAGATATGAAAACTGCGATGAAGGCTCGCGACGCAGATCGCCTCGGGGTTATTCGTTTTCTGATGTCACAGATTAAGAATGTCGAGATTGATAAAGGTGAGCAAACCGACGAGCAGATGAAAGATATTGTGCGCAAACAAATTAAACAGATGAAAGAAGCTGTCGCTGACTACGAGCGCGGTGGTCGTACCGATTTAGTCGAAGCAGAAACAAAGAAAATCGAAGTTTTGCAAGCCTACTTGCCAGCGATGATGTCTAGTGAAGAATTGTCAGCAGTTGTCGATACCGTTTTGGCAGCCAACCCTGGTATTCAAATGGGGCCAGCAATTGGAGCTGTTAAGCAAGCTACTCAAGGCAAGGCTGAGTCATCTGAAATTGCAACTTTAGTTAAACAAAAACTTACTGCCTAAGCAGTTACACGGTATACTCAAACTATGCGTCAAAAAACAGTTGGTGAGTTGTTACAAGAAGAGCGACTTAAACATAATGTGTCTATCCTGGAGCTGGCAAAACGGACTCGTATTCGTGCCGAATATTTAGAAGCACTTGAGAATAATCAATTCGAAAAGTTGCCCGCCGCCACATTTGTCAAAGCATACATTAAAATTTATGCTTCGATCTTTGAGTTTGATCACCAGCCGCTGTTGCGCTTACTCCGTCGCGACTTTAAAGAAAGTGCCAAAGGCAGACTCGTTCCTCAAGAATTTTTAACGCCGATCTTAAAAAGACGGACGTTTGTAACACCAATCACTTTGACAGTGGCGGCATTGGGCTTGGTTTTTGCCTGTATTGTGGGTTATATTGGCTTTCAGTGGTATCAGTTTCAACAACCGCCTGAAGTAACAATCACCCAACCAGAGGACTTTGCTGTTGTAGGACCGCAAGTTCAGGTGATGGGCAAAACAGAACCTGATGCCATTGTGACAGTTGATGCACAGCCAGTTTCTCTCCAACCTGATGGCAGTTTTACCAGTGAAGTTTCTTTTGTCAAAGAAGGTATTGGGACTTTGGTAGTAGAATCAAGAGATTCCAGAGGAAAAAGCACTCGTATTGAGCGAACGGTACAAGTTCAGTTTTAATTTTAAAACTGCCAAGAAAGGATATCGTAGCAGGGCTGGTACAGCACCCTCTACAACTTCTTGTTCCAACTTCCTTGCAAAACTGTTCCCAAATCCTTTCAAGATTTTAACTTCTTCTGTTACAATAAAAATTAGAAACGAGGATTTATGGAATTATTGCCACTTATTTTTGCAGTAGTCTTAATTATTATTACAGTTGTGTTGTCTATTGTTGGCTATCAGCTGATTGTAGTGCTCCAAGAACTCAAAAAAACCTTGATAAAGGTAAATACCACCATCGATACAGTTGAGACAAAGTTCGCTTCGATAGTTGAACCACTCCAACGCCTTGGTGGCGCCGCATCTGGAATTAAAACCGGGATGCGCGTTTTTGAAACGTTTGTTGGTTGGATTAATCGTGATAAATCAAGTAAGAAGTAGTCTAAATCTATAAGAGGATGTTAGTGACATCCAGTCAGAGCTGCAAAGCAGAAGTGTGTGAAACAGTAAGTTTAGGAAGTATATGCCAGATCAAAAAGATTCAGGATCATTTGTTACAGGTTTCGGCATGGGACTCGTAACGGGTGCAGCCGCTTACTTTTTATTTGCCACTGAGCAAGGCAAAGAGCTGCGCAATCGAGTGCTTGAAGAGTGGGAAAGTGCTGAAGAAACAATTACCAAAGAAGCAGGTGTCGAACTACCAAAAAGACTACGTCAATTAATGACTGAAGCAGTTGGGTACTTTGCAGAGAGTATCAGGGAAGTCCAAGAACTCCAAGAAAATGCTGAAGAATCACTGAAAAGTGGTGTTTCTAAAGCCAAAAAAGCACTCCCCAAAAGAACGGGATCTAAGTTTAAAGGCTTGTAGCTCCACATGGTACAATTACTGCCATGCTAACTCCAAACCAAATCCGCACTAAATACCTAGAGTTTTTTGCAAAAAATGGCCATGCGATTATTCCTTCGGCACCTCTAGTTCCAGAAAACGATCCAACCACACTATTTACCGGTTCAGGCATGCAGCCAATGATCACGTATTTACTGGGTGAATCACATCCCAAAGGCAAGCGCATTGTAGATAGTCAGAAGTGTTTCCGTTCTCAAGATATTGAAGAAGTCGGTGACAATCGTCACACCACATTTTTCGAGATGCTCGGCAACTGGTCACTAGGTGACTACTTCAAGAAAGAGCAACTGCGTTGGTTTTTCACATTTTTGACCGATGAAGTCGGCCTTGAGCCAGAACGTTTATTTGTAACGGTTTTCCGTGGCAATGATGATTTAGGCATTCCTCGAGACACCGAGGCGGTCGCTATCTGGAAAGAGCTTTTTAAAGAAAAAGGGATCACCGCTACTGACGTTGATTTTGCTGATCGAGATGGGATGCAAGGCGGCCGGATTTTTTACTACGAAGAAAAGAAAAACTGGTGGTCACGGGCTGGCGAGCCAAAGAATATGCCTGTTGGTGAGCCTGGTGGTCCTGACAGTGAAACGTTTTATGACTTTGGTGCAGATCAAAAGCTCCATGAAAACTCACCTTGGAAAGCTGAGCCTTGCCATGTCAACTGCGACTGTGGCCGCTTTCTAGAAATTGGTAACTCAGTGTTTATGCAGTATCAGAAACAAGCTGATGGTTCGTTTACCGAGTTGCCACAACGTAATGTTGACTTTGGTGGTGGGCTTGAACGGATTGCTGCCGCCAAAAATGGTGACAGTGATGTTTTTAAAACAGAGCTTTTTGCAGGCATTATTCAAAAAATCGAAGAAATCTCTGGTGAGAAGTACGATAAAACTGAAGAAAACAAACGTTCATTCAGGGTGATTGCTGATCACATCAAGGCTGCTGTGATGTTGGCAAGTGACGGCGTTTTTCCTTCAAATAAAGAACAAGGCTACTTTGCGCGTCGCTTAGTCCGTCGCAGTATCCGCTATGGCAAGATGATTGGTATTGAAAAGCCATTTTTGGCTGAACTTGTGCCAGTAATTGCAGCTGCGTATCTAGATGCATATCCGGCCGTCTCAGAGCAGCAAGCAAAAATCGCTCAAATTTTGGCAGAAGAAGAACAGAAGTTTGCCAAGAGTATTGAAAAAGGCTTGAAAGAAATTGAACGAATTGCAGTTAGCCAAGGTAAAAATGGCAAAGCTACTTTAACAGTGGCTGATGCGTTTGGCTTATATGAAACCTATGGTTTCCCAGTTGAACTGAGTGTCGAGATTGCTAATGAAAAGAAAATGCAGTTGCAGCCAGAAGAGACGTTTTTGGCCGAGTTCCAAAAACTGCGCGAAGCCCACTCGGCTAGCTCTCGTACTGCATCAGCAGGCAAGTTCAAAGGTGGTCTCCAAGATCAAAGTGAAGAGACAGTAAAGTTCCATACCGCCACTCATTTGTTACATGCAGCACTGCGCAAAATTCTGGGAACTCATGTCCAGCAAAAAGGTTCAAATATTACTGCCGAGCGGCTTCGTTTTGACTTCTCCCATCCTGAAGCAGTCACACCAGCCGAACAAGAAAAAGTCCTTGCTCAAATCAACGAATGGATTACCCTAGATCTGCCAGTTACCCGTCAAGTGATGGCCAAAGACCTGGCGCTTAGCTCAGGTGCAGTGGCGTTCTTTGCAGAAAAATATCCTGACGAAGTATCGGTCTACACTGTTGGCGCCAATCCAGAGACAGACTGGGTTTCCAAAGAACTCTGTGGTGGCCCACACGTTGAACATACCGGCCAAATTGGAATGGTAAAAATCCAAAAAGAACAAGCTGTCAGCGCCGGGGTACGGCGTCTGTACTTGCAGTTTGCATAGTATGTCACTTGCACAAGAAGTTGAACCAGATCAAGATATACTTCGTAAAAAATTCAGTACAGCTGAAACAATTGCTATTTTGCATTTATTTTTCTTTGGACTAGCAGTTGTGACAGCCTCAATTGCTACTCTATCTGCTATTGAGTTAGCAATTCGCGATGATTCTAAAATTTTGGAACTTTTTTTAGGTAATTATGGACTGTCACCTGAAGATCAACTCAGCGCTTCTATGAAGCTGTTATTTTGTAGCTCGGCAGTTGGTTTGAGTACCTATGTAATGGCTAAAATTAAAATAGACGAAGCAGCAGCTATCAAAACTACGTTAGATGAAATACATGAAAGAAGTTGAGAACTGTCACGAAGCCGTGGCCAAGCACAAGTAAAAACGCCTTCATAAAGTACTTACTTAACTTTTATTTCTAATAACTTCCTCTAGTCTTCTGACTCGGAATTTGCTTTAATAGAGACATCACAGGTCATCGACCTGGATTATTTTCGTGGAAAATATGGACCTGCCAAACCTATTCTCATCAGCAACTGTGTTAGAAACTCGTATTCAGATTTGTATTATCTTGACTGAGACGACGGTTCAAGCACTGCTCCTCAAGATTACAATTGAAGAAACCAAGATTCTTCAGAAATCACCAGTCCTGGTCTATGCAGATCCCGAGACATTAGTTTTACGAACTGATGAAAGTCTCCAAGAACTTGGCAAAGAATCTGAAAATATTAGTGAAGTAATTTTTGTGCTCGAGCCAGCTTGGCTGAAAGCTGGCGATGTAGTGGCCAGCAAAAAACCACTGATGCACAAACTTGTTACCGAGTTGGCACTGCGTCCGGTTGGTTTCCTCCTGCAGTCTGAAGCACTTGTCCAAAACTCGCTTTCTCATAATGCTCATTTTTCTTCTGTTTTATTACTGCTCACGACTAGTCAAATTGCAGTCACGATTCTCTCACAAGGCAAAGTCGGTACGACCCAGTTCGTTGGTCGTTCTCAAGACATTGCTTCGGATTTACAGGAAGCATTTGCACGGTATTTACATGAAAAAAATGAAGCACATTTGCCTGGTAAACTAATTTGTGCTTCTTTTTCGTTGACTGAAGAAGAACTGGTCGCTTGTCAGCAAAAACTGCTCGATACCTCCTGGGGTGAGAAAGCCCCGTTCGTGCAAACTCCGACCATTGATGTGATTAAACCTGAGCTAGCGCTTTCAATTATTGCGCAACAAGCTGGTAACGCGGTGATGGGCTTGCATCAAACCCAAGTGCACCCGATGGATAAAAAAGACGCTCCTGCTCATCAGCCACAAAAAGAAGCCAAGGAAATGGGTTTTTCGGACGTCAGTCATCAAAACCTAGCCACAGTCGAAGATGAAGAACGAGCAGTTGAAGTGGCCCAAGAGTTTTTGCCCACTTCATTTGGAATTCCGATCAAAC
>CAYUES010000052.1:0-5971 GCA_964443885.1 uncultured Pseudomonadales bacterium | reverse complement strand
CCCAATAATGGTGCTAGCTCGCTGTAACATTGTTGAGTAATAATACATCGATTGACCGCAATGTGGAATTACTGAGATGTTATAATCATAACTCTAAATACAGTACCTAGAAATGTCACAAAAATTTAAAATCCTTCTCTACTACAAATACGTGCCACTGGCTAACCCAGTCGAGTTCAAAAACCTGCAAAAAGAATTTTGTGCTGCTCATAACTTGAAAGGCAGAATCTTGATTTCTAAAGAAGGACTGAACGGAACTTTGGCTGGTGAAGTAGCTGATGTTGATGCTTACATGGCTGAAACTGAAAAATATCCAGAGTTTGCTAATATGGAGTGGAAGATTTCGTGGGCTGAGGAACAAGTCTTTCCAAAACTAAAGGTCTTGGTGCGCGATGAAATTGTGACGCTGGGAGTGGCAAAAACTGGACAAGATGTTTCACTTGAAAATAAAGCGCACTACATAGAACCAGCTGAACTAAAAAACTTATACGAAAATGAAGAAGACTTTGTCATTATTGATGCCCGCAATGTATATGAAGCAGAAGTGGGCAAGTTTAAAAATGCAGTTATTCCGCCGATTGATAACTTTCGTGAATTTCCAGAATTCGTAAAGTCTATTGAGAAATTTAAAGAAAAAGATGTCGTTACCTACTGTACCGGTGGGGTGCGTTGTGAGAAAGCATCTGCATACTTACGCGAGCAAGGTTTTAAAAAAGTCCGCCAACTCCATGGGGGAATCCACGAATACGGCGAGCAAGCTGGCGGCAAGCACTTTGAAGGCGAAATGTTCGTATTTGATAAGCGCTTACATGTGCCAGTTAATACCGAGAATCCAGTAGTTATCTCAAAGTGTCTGTACTGCGAGCAAGCGATTACGCGGTATGTTGACTGTGCAGAGTATAGTTGTGGTGAGCTATTTATTTGTTGTGAAGATTGTCAGGAACAACATCATGGTGCATGTTCAAGTGAGTGTGAAGTGAAGATTACAAATGCTGCTGTAGAGAGATTAGAAAATCCTGCTATGCTTAGTATATGAAGAAAAAGCAATCAGATAGTACCTCAAAATCTTTAGAAATTGCACCTAAAACTCCAACCTCAACAAAATTTTTCTCACGGAAAGTAAACAGTGTCTTGCTGATTTTCTGTATAGCGATTATTTTTTCAATTCATAAAATTTTGTATTATTCAGCAGATCCAGTTGGTGAAAAAGATTGTGATCCCATTGATGCAGTAGCTGATACTTCCCAAACGAGTGATCAATTATTGGGTGTTGAGAATCCATTTGGTGCTTTGGACTGGAAACAAAAGGGTGGCAAAATTAATGATGTAAGTTGTTTAAATAGAACTACAGTTCACGGCATTATCGAAGTTCGTTCACAAGAGGATGTGGAAAAGGCAGTTGCGTTTGCTAGAGATAAAAAACTCACAGTTTCAATCGCTGGGGTAAAGCATAGTATGGGTGGTCATGCCTTTGCACCTGGTGCTATTGTTTTGGACATGACGAAGTTCAATACAATTTCCTTAAACGAAGAGCGTAAAACAGTGACGGTACAAAGTGGTGCGACTTGGCACGATATTCAAAATATAATTCATCCAAAGTATGCGATTAAAGCAATGCAGTCGACTGATATCTTTACCGTTGGCGGTTCTATTTCTGTTAATGCACACGGGATGGATCATACAGTCGGTTCAGTGGGCGGCACAGTTCGCTCACTCAAAATTTTGCTTGCTGATGGGTCTGTCAAGCAAATTTCAAAAGAATCCGACCCGGAATTATTTAATGCAGTAGTTGGTGGCTATGGTTTATTTGGGGTAATTTTGGAAGCAGAACTAGATATTACTGATAATGAAGTCTACGACTTTGAAGAAGCGGTAATTCCTACCAATAATTTTTTAGCAACTTTTGAGTCAGAAGTTGCTGACAATACTGAGTACAGTCTTTTTTATGGACATCTCTCAACTGCTCCAAGCTCATTTTTAGATGAAATGATTTTATACAAATACAAAAAACAAACGGTTAGTGATCCAGAAATCGCACCACTTGCAGAAGTTTCAAATGTAAAGTTGCGCCGCTTTGTTATCAATTTTGCAAAAACTGGCTGGCTGGCAAAAGAAGTAAAGTGGTTCGCTGAAAAAAACATTGAACCAATGATGGAAAGTTGTACTGTCAATCGAAATCAAGCAATGAAAGAGGGTGAAAGCTGTTTAATTTCACGTAATGATCCGATGCATGATTCGGTACCGTACACAAAAAATAACTTGAAAAATGATACTGATATTTTGCAAGAATACTTCATACCACAAGAAACATTTCCTGAGTTTGTGGCAGGAATGAAAAAAATTCTCACGCAAAATCATGCCAACACTTTGAATGTATCGGTTCGGGTGGTGCATAAAGAGGACAATTTACTGAGTTATGCGACAGAAGATAACATGTTTGCGATTGTGTTGTATTTGAATCAAACAACTGACAGTCGTGGCAGTACAAAAATGACTGCAGTCTCACAACAACTGATTGAGTTAACTACACAAATGGGTGGGAAATTTTTCTTGCCTTATCAACTCAACTATACAGCTGAACAACTACAAGCAGCGTATCCTGTGTTGCCCGAATTTTTTGCAGCCAAGCGAAAGTACGATCCTGATGCTCTGTTTACAAACACATTTTACGAAAAATACTCTGCAGAAATTTAGTGGATTATTTTTTAATAATCGTAGAGATGCTCCAATTGAGCGCCATCTTTTTCTAGAGCTGGCAGAACTTCATGGAGTTGTGCAACTGGAATGCGTAAACCAACGCGTCTCCGAGCAGGTTGAGTTAGATACTCCATCTCAAACATCGTAGTGCTGGTAGTTTCATTTACCCATGAGGTATCAACAAGTATGGTGGCGAATATCTCATCATTGCCAGCAATGCTACTGATTTTTGAGCCACTCGAAAGTAGTGGTGGAATAAGTTGAGTAAATACTTCATAGCGTGGTAAATTTAGAATAACTCCTGAATCATCTTCTGTCACAACAGTAACTTCTTCGTGAGCTTGTAAAAATTCTTCGGAAACGGTATTTACTTGCAGTTTAATAGTGAGGTCAGCCACACCCAACACTGAATGAGTGGCTCTCTTAAGAACAAATCCATAGCTGCCTTTAATTAGATACTCAGTCGAGAGAACTAACCGTCTTTCAAGTTTGCGGAGGGGGTTTTTTCCAAAGATTGGAACTTCTTGCCAGAGGCCAGTAAGTTTTTCAAAAAAGGGAAACTCAAACCAAGGAATCATGTGCAAGAACTCCCCATACTCTGTTGCTACTTTTTCACCGTACAGATCTTCTTCTGTTTTATAGTGGGGGCTAGTGAGTTCAAAGACTCTGCCGACGGTACCTTCATACAAACCTCGCGCACCAAACTCAATAGAGTAACTCATGCCAATTACACCTAACATTAACTGATTGCCACTATTGAACGGATAGTTTTTGGAAGTGTAGGTATTAATACAACGGTAGGTTTGCCAGTACTGTGAGATCCCGGCAAAGTACGGAAACTCACTGGGTTTGTTGGTAGAAATAAAGTCGGCATATTCATCAGAAGAATAAACGATGTACCACTCAGGAAATGTTAAGTAGGTACTTTCTTCACTTCTGCTAAATTCATCTGGAAAGTTATTTTCAGTGACTTGAGGGAGCGTGCCTTCAGGAATACTACAAACCATACCAGTTTGAGCAGTGATAGTTAAAGATAACGTAATTGTAAGAATAAGTGCAGTAACTACGAAGATAATTTTTGACTTTTTCATTACAAGCTAGCTTTTTTTATCAAACTTTTTATGCAGAATATGGCCAATGAGCAATGCTGATGGACCAATAATAAAGTGTGGTAAGTTCACTGCAATGTTATGCGAAAAGTGACTCATGGAGTATCCTGCATTTGCACCCAAGTTCAACATGATCAGATCTAAAATGGTGTAACCAGTAAAGAAGCCGACAAAAGCGTCAGCAGTGTAGTAGAGTCCAAACCATTTGAAGTAAAAAATTGCGGCTGCTTTTGAGCGAAGTGCACCATAGAATGCCCAGATTCCGCTAGCGACATGCAGTGCATCATCAATAAATTGAATATGGAAAAGACCAAACAACATCCGATCTGGACCATTGAATGCAGGAATATAACCGAGCAACACTATGAAGAAAAAGCTGATGCCATAAAATAAAGCGAGTTTTTGAACAGTTGAAAATGATTTTAGATTCATAAAAATCTATTCTACACGCATGCTTAGGAAATTTTAATAATGGAATACTGGACTGATCCCCTAGGAGTCTCAACAGTAACTTGATCACCAGTTTTTTTGCCCATAATTGCAGTGCCGATTGGACTATGGATCGACAGTTTATTTTGAGTCATGTCTGATTCATGTTCACTAACGAGAAAAAACGTAAACTCATCTGCGCCGCTTTTCAAAACAACAGTATTTCCAAAAGTTACCACATTTGTTTGTGAACTTACTTCAGCAACATATCCATTTACTAACAAATACTTGAGTTGGCGTAGCCGGCGGCCAATGTCACCAAGCTCAAACTTGGCGTATTTATAGGCGCCATTTTCAGAAAGATCACCCATTTCGCGGGCGACTTTCAGACGTTCCATTACTTCTTCACGCAGATTAGTGAGACGGTCAAACTCGGCTTGGTTTTTGGCAAACGCTTCAGCGGTAAAAGGGATAGTTTTGGGTGGTTCTTGTCTTGGTCGCATAGATTTTAGATAGATGTAGTATGACAGGAGAGTTGATTAGTGAAAGAGGGTGTATTCTACATGCGGAATCTATTTAGTTGCTCCGCTCCGATAGTTTTTCTGCTACAATTGTCAGTCTATGACCGCACTCATCGCGTGGCTTGAAAGCCTTGCTCAACAAACCAGTTTAGAAATTTTTACCGTAATTGCTTCATTTCTTGAGGAAATAGTTGCCCCAATTCCGTCACCGTTTGTGATGACGACGGCCGCCGTGATCGGTCAAGCTCAAAACTACACCTATCTGCAGTTATTCTGGGTTATTATTTTAGGTTCAATCGCCAAGACAATTGCTGCTGTGGGTGTCTACTACATCGTGGATAAAGCAGAGGATGTGGTAGTTGGCAAGTTTGGTAAGTACATTGGTATTTCGCACAAAGAAGTCGAAAAAATTGGCAGCATTTTGACAAAAACTTGGTATGATGACGTGCTTTTATTTGTGGCACGAGCCCTGCCGATTGTACCTTCAACTTTAGTTTCGGTTGCAGCAGGTGCTATAAAATACAACTTGCGCTCATACATTTTCATGACATTCTTAGGAAATATTTTTCGCAGTGCTTTCTATCTGTGGGTCGGCTACGTTGGTGCAGAAACTGCTGCCAAAATTTGGGGAGAGCTGCAAGGTCAGCCAATTTTCATCGTGCTGGCAGTTGTACTAACCCTTGGATTACTCTACATTTTATTGAAACTCAAAGATCATATTTGGGAAACCATGTTCGACAAAGCCGCCAATAAAAATAGTAAATCTTCAGACAAAACAGCTACCTAGCAGATTGTTATTTCCCCCAACAGCAGTTTGTTCACCTCCTAATCAAGACAACACTTTTTAAGTACTACCCAGTATCTATTACATACTACTTACGTTTTTTTAACCTCATCAACAATTTCATAGTTTTAAATAAAAAAAGTGACGTACAAATATCCAAGGAAGGATTACATATGGCAAAATCAATAGTTGCTGTCTTTAAAACACCCACTGATGCAGAAGCTGCGCTCGGTGAGTTGAACAGATTGGGGTACGATCCCAAAAGCATTTCAATCGTGATGAAAGAAGGTAAAAGAGCTACTGAAGTAGCTGAACATACGGGAGCACACGTTGCTGAAGGCATGGCATCAGGCGCGACTACCGGAGCTGTGGTCGGTGGACTGGCTGGACTCTTGGTTGGTGTCGGGGCAATTGCTATTCCTGGCTTTGGT
>CAYUES010000051.1:0-6672 GCA_964443885.1 uncultured Pseudomonadales bacterium | reverse complement strand
CCCGTACGTCATAGCTCAAAACGAATGGATCGAAGTCTCCTTCAGTCCGTGGCCGTCCACTTAGTTCAACACGATAGATATCTTTTTGCTGGAAGGTATAACTGAAACTTGGCGAACTCAAGCTGGGATTAATCGAGTCGTGCTCGTTTTCATGATCGTAGAGTTCTTGGGTATAAATTGCTTTTTCGCCTTGGTACACCGTCACACTGCACTCACACTCTTGTGGAGTAAAACGGCCAGTTTTATCTTTGAACTCGAAGTAAAAAGTGCTGACTCGGCGTGCAATTGGATCATCATCGGGATCAATATGAATGACTGCGCCAATAGTTTGGTCTGACTCTAAGACATGCGCTTGAACTTGCGCAGTGGTAGCAAAAAATGTGAAAGCAAAAGCAATAAACACAACAAAGTACTGTAGATTTTTTTTCATACTGTGTATCGCCGTAAATCAATGACCCTGTTGCTCGGACGAATGTCGAGCAGGCTGGTTAATAATATAGCCACGACCCGCCAGTAACGCAACTCCTATAATCACCACCACACCCCATCGTGAGACTTCTGCAAATCTTTTTTCTAAGTAGCCACCCAACTGATAGCCATGTAGCAAACACAGACTGGCTGCTGCAACATAAAAAAGTTGTGGAATCGCCGCTGACAACTCAATGAAGTGACTGCCCAGCATCACCGCATGGATAAAGGTAAAAACTCCCGCTAGATAGACGCTACGATGCAGCCACTTCCAGCGTACGAATGTCATCTTGATGATTACTTTGTCAAATGAAGTGATCGTGAGTAAAAAGAAAATCAGGAGTGCAACTGCACTCAAGCCAATTGAAATCAGATATCTTTCTGATAAGAATCCTAGTCCGGAAAAGCCACCCAGTTGCTTAAAGAAAGCATTGTATGCATGCAAAAATGCGAAATAAAACACCCCTACCCCTAGTGCGCGACGGGCATGTTTGAGTTTTTGAGCATACGGGAGTTGTGGGAAGATATGAATTACGGGACCGATCAGCATGGTGAGGTACAAATAAATCACCGCTACGAACGCAAAAACTTGCGTGAGCCGAATGGTGATTAAGCGCTCGCTACCAAACGAAGCAGTTGCCCAGTTAAGAATTAGCAGTGACAGTACAAGTGAAAAAACTAAGATATAAAAACGAGTATTTTGGAGGAGCTGTTGCATGAGTTGTGCGCTGACATACAGTGACAACAGCACTCAACGATTATTGCACGAGTGCGCTTGGTCGAGAAGGTGAAGAAAATCGTTTATTCCGAAGTGCTACTTCCAACAAATCATAAAATTTATGCCAATTAAAGTTCCATGGATCAGTTTTTGGTTCTAAAGGAGGTTTTCGAACTTCTGGGCCAGAAATATCACTATGACCCAAGATATTCTTGATGGGATGTCTACTCATGACATTGATAATTAGTGCTACTAACGCGTTATATTGTTCTTCAGTAAAACCATCAGTCTCATTACCAATCAATTCGATTCCAATACTAAACATATTGGCGCCACCTTCTCGACCATCGGGAAGTGGCATTTTACTAGGTGGTCCTGCATGCCAAGCACGATTTTCTTCAGGCACTGACTGCACTACTCTACCGTTCTGTTCAATAAAGTAATGTGCTGAAAGACCTTGTTGAAATGCAATAAGGAGTAGAATACATTCTTCAGCTGAGTATCTTCCATCACCTTCACCATCTTGGTTCCACATTGAATGAATAATAATAGTATCAACAAATTGAGTGCGAGGTTTTTCATCCCAACAATCTTCAACTTTTCCTGAGTTTGTAAGACCTGTTGCTGGAATTTGGATGATTTCTAGTTCTTGATTTGACATAGTTATAATCTGTATTTAATAAACAGATTATAACTTCAAAACAATTAAATTACAATATTATGGGACTTTATAATTTTTGGGCTTCACTAACTTGTACTACCTTACCATCTTCTAGTGTAACTTCAAAAAACTCTCCCTTTTCTAACCAACCAGCTAAATCAGCATCTTCTTTGACGTTATCATCAACGAGTGGCAGATTAAAAATATGCAGATATAAAACCATCAGTGGATCACCATGACTACAGATAATTACATTCTCTTGGGAATTGCGTTCTCGCATTTCCTCAATAAGTTCATTCCAGAAACTTGCCATTCTTTTTTGGATATCTGCTAAACCTTCACCACCCAACTCAGGTTTATGACTAAAAAAATGATAGCCTTCGCCATGCCAGTTCTCATCCCAAAATCCTTGATATGCAGAAAGTGTTTCTAAAATCCGTTGATCAAATGTAATTGGAATTTTGACACCAGAATTACCAGCAATAATTTCTGAAGTTTGCTTGCACCGCTCAACTTGACTTGAGTAGATCCGAGCAATGTTTTTATCTGCAAAATGCTCGGCTAACTTTTGTGCCTGAGCCTCACCTTTTGGAGAAAGCGTTAGAGGAAGTCTACCCGGCAAAATACTGCGTGGATTTTCATAGTCACAGTGACGAAGTAAGTAGATTGAAGACATACATCATTCGCAAAAATCTAGCTTCTAGTGCTTTGGCTCGGTTTCGCCAATACTCACCATCCACTGAACGCCAAACTTGTCAGTCAGCATGCCAAAAGTATCTCCCCAAGGTGCTGGTGCCAATGGCATCTTAACCGTACCGCCTTCACTTAAGCCTTCAAAAATCTTAGTAAGTCGCTCTTCATCGGTGCCATTAATTGATAGGTGAACGTTCTCACCAAACTTGATTGTACCCATTGGCCCACCATCTGAAGCCATAAATGATAGCGCGTCGTTTTGTAAATATGCGTGCATGATTTGATCTTTGGTTTCAGGGGAACTTTGCTCACCGTCCATCTGGCCAAAAGTGTTGAAAGTGAGTGTGCCACCCATGATTTTTTGGTAGAACTCCATGGCTTCTTTGCAGTTGCCGTTAAAGTTTAAGTATGGTTGAAGAAGTGCTGTTTTGTTCATATTTTGGCAGTATACACCATTCAAAGAAAACTCAAAAGTCAGTCATCCGGCGCGGCTACTTTATGTGACGCTCTGTGTCACAGGGATTTGTAGTGAGTCAGTAGGCTGCCATTTTTCTGAACTTGGAGAAGCTTTACTAGTACTGGGAAAAGTAAGATGCTGTGGCTTTTCACAAGCTCGAGCAGCCTGTGAGGACAATCGCCTCATGGGATCATAGACAAACATCACAACACTACCAGTTTGAGGTATTACGATAAATCTCAGCTTTTCAGCACCACCACACTCATGTATAAACTGATCACGAACAACTACGATTTCTGGATTACTTGAGAGAAATAACTGAGCAAGTGCCGGGTAAAAGAAGCTTTGTAAGTACCAACCCTTACTATTCAAAAACTCCAGGACATCCACTTTACCCACAGGTATATCGAAACCAAAAATTTCTGTAATCATTTTACTAATCGCCAGATTCAAGTCATCATCTGGACGAGCTCGATATGTCTCATTCAGACACGGTATAGCCTTGTAATACCAGTCACGGGCAGTTCGCAGTAATTGTTGTTCGGATGAAAAACCACTCATATAGCAACGTATAGTACCACTCAAACATGAGTATATATACACCAAATATGCGTAACAAATGGGTATCTATATGGCTTACTACCTGCATCGTAGACTCAGCTACTTCAACAGTTCTAGTGTGGTCAGAATTTGATTAACTTCCGTCTGATAACCAACATTTTCAGGATCTTCAACCAAGAAAATAGTACTTACTGCATGACTGGAACTTGGATCTTTCTGAATGACTAGGTATTTTGTGCTGCCTAGTCCGCTTAATTCATAGGTAAAACCAAGGTAATTTTTCAGAGCTGTCGCTTGTTTGGGAGAAACTACTTCCGACATACCACTTGCTGTCGATGCTTGAATATGTGTATCAACATACTCTTCTAACGACGAACCTTGGAGATCAATTGTTTCAAAGACTACCAGCGCACCGTCATGAATTTCTGATTGCGCTCTTTGGGTGGCACCACGTTTGAAAATACGAGTGTAGTTACCACCTTCTTGAAGATCTAACTCATAGTCGTTGGGATATAAAAAGCTGTACACACCACCGGGGTCGGCGTAACTGCTGCCCCCAGCTCGTAGTTCAGCTACATCTGGAGCGGGAAAAATATACTGTTCTGGATTTGTAACTTGCGGTGAAGTTGTTGTGGTTGTTTCGTCTGAAGTATTGGCAATTTCATTAGCTAACATCGAGCCAGAGTTTTCTGGGTCGGCAGTTCTGTCACCATAAAAATACATCCCCCCACCGATTATTGCTATGCCCAAGAGTGCCAAAACGATCATGTTTTTCATACTCAAAGTATATACAATTTTACTTAAGAATGGAGTAAGAAAGTTAGACCCGCCTTTTTGACGAGCCACTGATGCTTTGCTGTGAGGACATAGAAATTTATTTATTAGTAAAGACTACTTTCAAGGCTTCATATCGATACTGGACTTCATTTTTAACTTCTTCAAAAAAGATCTTTGAGTGAAAATCTCTCTCAATTTTTTCTGCTACCCAGGCTAAATATTGGTCATACGTTTTACCGTCAGGTAAATGTTTCCAAGCAAACTGCACGTAAAAATCAGTTGTCAAGTGTGCCAAAGCATCACCTGTCGCCAAGACTTTACCTTCGAGTATAGTGGGCAACTCGCCGTCTTTACAGGAATGAGGTTGAATAACTTGCTCTAAAATCAGCTGTACTTCGGCTGCTGAATAACCAGATTGCTCAAGCGCTTCTTTCGCTTTTTGTTGGGATACTTCTTCATGTCCTTGCGCAAATCGATACATAAATGCATCGCCAAAATCATGGAGCCATGCACCTGCTACCGCAAGATCTGCATCAGCACCAAAACGTGTTGAGAGCTCCTCTGTTTTTCGAGCCACAACCGGAACGTGATTCTTCCACATCCATTGAGCAAAGTCTTCTGAAGAACTCTCATATGCTTGTTTTACTAACTCAGCAACTTTTTGATGTTTTGTCATAAAAGAATTATAACCTGCGTGAACAAATTGAGGAAAGGATTAGGAAGAAATGGGTTAGAATAGGCTCATGAAACCAGACTTCGAGCACCCACCACAAACTTTTACTCGACGAGAAATTATACTACTTCTTATTACTGGTAGTCTTGCAGCTAGTGTGACTGGGGGAAGTATAGTTGCAATTGTTGAAGCCCTTCGTCAAGAGCAAACTAAGAAGAAAGAAGAGCCTCAAGGTTTCTGGGAAGAAGAACCTACTTTGGAAGGAACTCGATTACGAGCAAAAATAAATGCATCTATGAACGTTCCTTATTTAGGAGTTGATCAAGTTGTAGTTAGCATTAGAAATCCGCAAGGACACTCACAAACTGTAGCTACTTTAGTACCCGCAGATGCTATGACAAATACTTATATCCTCGATGTAGATATTGCAGATTATTTAGTTGATGCAGAAGGACAACCTCTCACTACTCCATTTGCTGTTGAAGTTGCTTTTAATGTCTGGGGTTCCAATGGTAAAGTTTCTTACTCACCTAGTGGGGGAAGATCCGTACAGTATTTGCCAACAGATAACTAAATGTTTTTACTTATACTCAACGGTAGGGTAATTTATTCCTAGCTCAAGACTTTCTAATCCATTAGGAAATCTTCTCAATAATTCTTGTTGAAAATCAATAATAGTAATAAAGTTTTGGGGGATAAAAACTATAGGCAAAACTAGCTAACCATTGTGCACAAACATTCTATTTTAATGCATCTTGAGCCTTGGGAGCTTTATCTTTTAAGATCGAGTCTAACTGATCTGGAGTATATTCTACTGTGATACTACTCAATATATCCAATATGTCTTTAAAAACCTTCCCTAAAGAATTAGCATCAATAACTATTTCTTCACCCCGAGTTCCTCTATGTGCATTCTTACCTAATTCAGCAATTCTTGAAATTATGTCAGGTGACTGTAAAATTTGATCAACTGTGCTTGTATAATCTGGAAGATAACCCAATATTGCTTGACTGTGTCTAGCTATATATGCAGCTTGAAAAAAAACGTTTGCTGGAAAATTAGCTGAAGCACCAAAGAAAAGCTTAGTAAATAAAGAAAGCTGTTTTGAGGCTTCATCATTATCTATTGTCAACTCTTTTGCTGGCAAGTAGTTTTCTGAAATCATTAGAAATAATGTACCACAGCTAAAAATAATGTGCAGGGCCTAGTGGACGAAGTTAGAACCTATTTTTATAGTATAAATTTGTAAAACTACTTAAAAATCATCAGATAATATTCACCACTAACATCAGATGCTATCTTGTATCCTTCTTGCTCTAGTGTCTTTACTGTTGTTTTGCGCAGCCAAGGTTCTTGTCTATTTTGAGATCTGATAGGTTCAAACCCACTTCTTGACCAAAATGTTACTAACTTCTTTCTAGTTGCAGTTTTCATCAAATCAGAAGGATTGTTAAAATTCATCCAAGGTGGATTCTCATCTAAGCTTACTTCAGGAATATCTTCTTCACCAACAGTTCCATTCCTTGCTAAAGTGCCATTCGGATCTTCTACAAGCTTAAATAAAATCAAATTTTTTCGATACCTCTCTAAAGCCTCATCAAGAAATTTAAGCATCAGACTATATTCTTTTTCAGTTTGAGGTTTAATATCTTTAAATAGAGTC
>CAYUES010000050.1:0-6749 GCA_964443885.1 uncultured Pseudomonadales bacterium | reverse complement strand
AATTGAATCTGACGGGTATAGCCAGTGGATGAAACTTCAATACACTGTCCAATTAGTTTTCCACTCCCGAAGTCTAGTTGTTGGCCCATGCTGATTCCTGGCTTAACTATGCATTCCCAAATACACGTATCAATAGAAGACTTTAGCAACTTATTGAGTAAAATCTCGACCTTACCCTTGGTTGGGAGCTTATACCCAAAAAGTCTTGCCTTGACGACAAAACTATTATTGCGCACTAAAATGTCTCCTTTACGTAAAAAGGACGGTAAAACCCGAAAGTTTGAGTGTATAATTTCACTAGTGTTTTTATTCAAAACCAGCAGTTTACTAGCGTCTCTCAGAGGCAACGGTTCATGGGCAATGAGGTCATCGGGCAGAGTGTAGTGAAAAAGCTTTTTTTGTAACATAGTAGAGATAGATTGTTGTAAGGCTAGCTCCCATCTTTTTGAAGACAGGTAGGTTACAATATCTATATTGTACAGCCTTCTTGGCTAGAGATTGCATGAAAGTACGATTTACCAGATCAAACTGATAATTGAAACAACTACTTTCTACAGAAGCACGCGTGCCTAAAAATGAATTAATATATGAACAATCAAACCAAATTTTCTTACAGACTCCTCAAGCAAAAGCTCAAAGCTCGAGCGGGGGTGATGCAGACAGCTCATGGAGAGATTGAAACACCAATCTTTATGCCAGTGGGGACGGTTGGCACAGTCAAGTCACTCGATAGCAAAGATATCAGTGATCTACAGGCTCAGATTATTTTGGGTAATACCTATCACTTATATTTACGCCCGGGCACAGAGCAGCTCGAACAGCTGGGAGGACTCCATGGTTTCATGAATTGGCAGAAACCAATCCTGACAGACTCGGGAGGTTTCCAGGTTATGTCACTAGGTAAGAACGCGCCAGAACGTAGTGCCAATCAGAAAAAATCACTCACTAATGTGAGCGATGATGGTGTGAACTTTCAATCACATTTAGATGGATCGAGTCATTTCTTTACTCCAGAGCGCGCAATCGAGATTCAGCGCAGTATTGGTGCTGATATCATCATGGCTTTTGACGAAGCGCTTGCTGATAGCTTGCCAATTGCAGCAGCGACAGTTTCGGTGAACCGCACCCACCAATGGGCACAACAGTGTTATGAGTACTGGGAGCACCACAATCGGCAAAGTGCCTATGGGTACTACCAAGCACTGTTCGGCATTATTCAAGGTGGCTTGTTTGAAGAGTTGCGCAAAGAGAGTGCGCAGATAATTTCCGAGATTCCGTTTGATGGGATTGCTGTGGGCGGCGAGACCGTGGGCTACAACATGGAAGGCACTGCCACGGTGATGGGTTGGATTGAGCCGAGCTTGCCAAAAGATAAACCACGCTACGCAATGGGCTTGGGTCGTGACCCGCAGGATATCGTGGCCGCAATCCTGATGGGTTTTGACATGTTTGACTGTGTTGGGCCAACACGTTTAGCGCGCAACGGCACATTGTACTTTGGCGAGTTGGATTTTTCAGGGAAAGCTGTATCAGGAGAATTCGCAAATAGTCACGATTCCGAGGCAGAGTTACCTGCAACCGACCAAGCCAGTGACGCCGTCCCGCGCTTTGTTTCACCCTACAAAAATGGTCGCTTACAGATTGGTAACAAAGAGTTTAGAACAGACTCACAAGTGATTCAGCCAGGGTGTGGCTGTTATACTTGCCAGAGTGGATATACAAGAGCGTACTTGCATCACTTGTTTAGATCCCAAGAATTGAGTTACTATCGATTAGCGAGTATTCATAATGTTTACACGATGGTGCAGATTTCGCGCGATATGCGTGCCTGGATCTTGAGTTAATACCACAAAATATATGGTGCAACGTCTGCCTGCCCGGCGCACTACTACTAGCAGTTTTTCCGTTGTTCGCAATAAGTCGAGTAGTTCCTACCGTAGTGGCGCTGCAAGATCTCGCAGTTCAGCTGCGGCAAGTTCAGCCAAGCGGAAGAAAAAGCCATCCTCGAAACTCAATTTTCTCAGTCAAATTGTAATGGGCTGTATTGTGACCGTACTGTGTGTAGCCGTTGTTGCATACATCGTTTTTCAGGCAATGGTTCAGGAAGCAGCTACTTTGGATACGCAGACAGTTTTATTTGTTCCTAAATCAGTAGAAGCTGCACCCTCTCAAATTTGGTTGCTGACAATTGATGCTGATACTACCGACAGTACTATTATTGCCATTGATGCTGTTCATGAAGTAGATCTGCCCGGTGGTTATGGCCGTTACCGATTGGGAGCGATCTATCCACTGCTTACTTTAGAAAAAAAAGACACTCAGTTCATAGATGCGAGCTACAGTCACGCACTGGGGGTTTTGGCTGATGAAGTCGTGCCGCTTGGTTCGTATGAACCCAACAGTGCGGAGTTTAGAAGGCTGGTGGCAGTGAGTGTTTGGAACTGGATGTGGAAACGAGATGCAGAGTCTTTGATAATCGTCAAAACATGGCTGTATCTTGCTAAAAACCCCGAACCTTTGCAGGCAAACTCGCTTGCTGAACTCCAACAAAAAATTGCGCAGTTAGCTGCCAATCGTCAAGTAATTCAAGAATGCCCAGTGGGTGTTTTAAATGGGAGCGAGACCGCGGGGGCAGCCGCTGCCGTAAGTGATCTCTTGGAAGCAAGCAAAATTTTGACGATTCGCATTGGTACATTTCCACATGATGTTGAAAAAACCACCATCTATCATGACGGCAGAGTAGAGTGTGAACCAATTTTGGCTCGAGTTTCTAAAGCAATGCTCAATAAACCGACCATTACACTTGATGCAACGACGACAACCCAGTATCGGTCAGCAATTATGATTGTATTAGGAAAGGAATAGCACTTTAGTTGACTAAAGTGCGCGAAATAAGAGCGACTGTGGTTAACTTAGCTGCGGCTGTGCACCGAGATTTACAAGTAGTCTATTCTTCAAAATCGCGAGGAGGACGTTCACCTTCATCACGAGTGCTATCGAGTTCTTCGACAGTATCATCATCGAGATCCATAATCCCATCCTCATCTTCAAAACCTTCAATCAGGAATCGATCATCTACATCGTTGTGAGCGCCACTCATTTTACTTGTCGGGAAGGAGTGAATGTCTTTATTCTGTTCGCCGCGCACCAGTTCTTTCATGTACACCGAGCATTGATTACTTGAACAAGAGTGAATACTACAGTGGTAGGTGTTGCCAGTTTGAATCAACTTAGTTAAGCGAAACGAAATATCTTCAGGCAGTGCGCCAATGTACTTGCCATCTTCAGTTTCCACAGAAATATAGCGATTTTTTAACTTCAAAGCACAGGACATGCCGACAGCCAAGGTATCGAGCATCTGTTTACCAGAAAGGCGGTGTAGTTCAGCGATCTTGGTTTTGCCCGGCTCTTCAATAAAGTAGTTTTTGTTAAAGGTAGGAGTTGGTGGCGTATTGTTAGATTTAATTCGATCTAACTGCTTTTTAGCGATCGAGTTTGTTTTATCAATTTCTAAAACTTTGGTAAAGCATTCTTTGGCTTCTTTTGGCTCAGCAGTCTGCAGTAACGCCATCCCTAAACGATTCAAGGCCGAAATATCTTGAGGTGTTGATGCAATAATGTCGCGGTTTATCTCAACGGCTTTCGCCCAATCGCCAGCTTTGGCGGCGGCAATTGCAAAGGCTTGAAGTTTGGAGACAGGTGTTTGGTTCATCATAGTGCTTTACTGCAAATAAGTAGGAAGAATACCGATCTTACGCAGAGATGTCAATAATTGATTCTTGTTCTCCTAGGCTGACGCGCCGAGGAAGGGTATAATAAAGGATACGAAAGGTTTTGTATATGGCAGGTCATAGCAAATGGAATAACATTAAACAACGCAAAGGCGCAGTCGATGCCAAGCGTGCCAAGATTTTTGCCCAACTTGCAAAGCTGATTCGTATTGCCGTTAAAGAAGGCAAGTCTGAAAATCCTCAATTTAATCCAAATCTGCGCACGATGCTAGAAAAAGCTCGCGCCGCCAATATGCCCAACGACAACATCACTCGCGCGATCGATCGTGGAATGGGGCGGGGTCCTGGTGGTCCAATCCAGGAAATTATGTATGAAGGCTTTGGCCCACACGGTGTGGCGATTCTAGCGCTGGCAGCCACCAACAATCCAGCTCGAACTGGCGCGGACGTCCGATTTATCTTTAGCAAACACGGGGGTTCACTTGGCGGTCCTGGTTCGGCACAATATATGTTTGAACGCAAAGATGGTACATTTGTACCAATGATGACGATGGAGCTGGGTGAAGCCGAGCAGGCGCAGGTTGTAGAACTGATTGAGGCTTTGGAAGGTAATGATGATGTTGAAGAAGTACTGAGTACGTTACCAGCTGAAGAGACTGAAGAATAAAAATATGCGTAGAAGAGAAAAATTTGTCATCGCCTCGGTCTTGCTCAGTACTTGTCTGCTGTTTGTGCAGTATACGAGTTTGGAGTGGCGATACTGGGTGATGGGTGCGTTTGTGGTTTTGACGTATGCGATTTCCAGTTGGACACTTTCCGATGACTTGCAGAAGCATGAACGCTTCACAATCGTGCCACTGCCCGCACTGTACGCGGGTGCAGTCGGCTTGTTTTACTTTTTACTACCATCTAATCTATTAACCCGTATTTTTGTGTTGGTGCTGTTTGGCATCGGCATGTACGCGCTCTATTTAACTAGTAATATTTTCTCGGTTGCAAAAGGACGGACGATTCAATTGCTGCATGCTGCTCACGCGATTGGCTTTCTCTTTACCTTACTGACTTCGTTGCTCTTTGCCAACACAATTTTTTCTTTGCGGCTACCATTTTTTATTAATGGGTTGTTGATTGGACTGGCACATTTCCCACTGGCGTTTACGTCACTGTGGTCGGTGCGTCTCGAGACGACGGTGCGTAAAGAAATCTACATGCTCTCCGCACTCCTGACGTTGTTGCTAGTGGAGCTGGCGATGATTTTATCATTTTTGCCCCATAGCGTCTGGTACCAAGCCTTGTTTATCATGTCACTTTTTTACCTGGGCGTTAGTATTGTCCGCAGTTTCTTGGCTGAGCGTTTATTTATGAACGCGGTCACGGAGTATAGTCTGGTAGCTGTTTTCTTATTTGCATTGTTCTTACTGGTTTTCCCGACTAAGTAGTTTAATACTTCACTTGTCCTTCATAGGGACGGCAGCAATTCTGCCTTGGAAAGTTCACTATTCATAGCGAATATCTTAATTCTAGTAAGAGTGACGTTCACTTTACACCCTTATGAAAGTCAAGTGAAAGTTATATTTACTATTAATATCCTTCAGAAAACCAATCTAAAGCTCTATTTCATATTTTTCCTCGAGTATAGTCGTCAAAATAATGTAAAAAAGCATTGATATATCAATATAAATAACCGCATAATCTGCGAAAATAGGGGAGGTGGCGGGGGAGTTACGCCTGGTAGTAGCCGATTTTGAAGAATGTACCTAAAACAGCATTTTAGTCTGGTAGAACTTCGTAGCTAATTACGACAGTTCCAGATTAGAAGTAAAAAATAATTGATCTGAAAATAAAATTAATGAGCAAAGGGGAGAGTGCGGGAATAAATTGAGGTCACCAGGCGTAGAGGAGAGGGTTGATATAGTTTGTTACACTAAAATGATATAGTTTGATCACGATAGGAGTGTGGATAACTTTAATAATTATAGGACTTAAAACCTTATTTACCAGGCTAAAATGCTCATACAAAACTCTTACACACAAATTATACGGCAGATACGGCAGTCTAACTAAACAAAACTCTAACGAGCAACTACGCCTGGTAGCACCCCCTAGAGCAGGTTATTACCGCACGAAATCTGGGAGCGTGAAAAGAAAATAACCCGAAGTGTTTTCACGGATATAACAAGCTATTTTTGACCATATTGCGAGAGAGCCGAGAGGGCTTTTTAGCCTGTACCGGTAGCAAAAAGAGATGTACCTAGAAAGAGGTTCTATTCTCGCTACCGGTACACTCATAAAAAAGTATGGCTGCGTATTGAGAATTTCTGCTCCACTCTTTTGAAAGGGGAGCTGTAACGCAACTGAGTCCAGTTTATCTTATGTCGCACAATATTACTTTTACGACATTGAATCAAGTATAACCGAGACTGGTTTGTATGTTCCTTTGTATCGCACGTATTTAATTTCTTTTAGATTTTGGCGGTTTTATTCTTTTTACTATCTATGCACATTATTTATTATTTCTCTGTTTCACCAGGTATATTCCTTATTTTTGGCATATTTCTCAGCTATCTCTGGTCGTTACTTTTACTCGAGTTCTCTGCCGAGTTTGTAGATTTTCCCGCCTGGTGTAATCTGGTAGTCCAGGTGTGGTTTGTAACGTGAATATTCTAGTAGGAGCCTGAAAACCAATTTATATAAAGGAACTAAGTCTAAGGTCGGTCCGTAAAAAGCCGTTTTTGGGCGTTTAAAAGCCTCAATTTTAGCCTGGTGATATGATTTCATTTGGAATGCTCAAATTACCGTAAAATCTATGATTTACTGATAAATTGCTACAGAATTTGTTACAGAAATTGGTAGTAATCAAATGCATTTGATACTGCCCAACATACTAACTTAGTTACGCTTAAAATTGTATTTTTCAAATTATTAAAACGTTTTGAATAATTAAACCCGCAGTAAACAATAAACTAATTTAGGACTGTATTGAGCAAATTGGCCAAACTTCAACTGTACTATCTAAAA
>CAYUES010000049.1:0-7255 GCA_964443885.1 uncultured Pseudomonadales bacterium | reverse complement strand
TTCCGATCAAACAAGCTAAGTTCGAAGAAACAGCTGTTGATGAGGTCGAACGCGCTGTTGAAACTCCAACTGCTGCAACTTTAGCAAAAGGTGGTATCTTGGATAAAATCTTTAAAATTTCACCTGCTGATAGAGGAAAACACAATCCTAAAGTTTTTATAGCGGTTGGCTTTGTTGCTGGTCTACTGGCCTTAGTTTTGGGTGGATATTTCTGGCTGCTGTTCTTCACGACTGTTGAAGCAAAAGTAAAACCAATTACTAAAACTGTCGCGAGCGATGTGCTCCTTACTCTTGATCCCAAGCTCACCGAGCCAGATGCTGAAAACTTACGAATTCCTGCTGCGACAGTTACTAAAGCACTTACTACCCAAACAAGTGGCACAACGAGTGGAGTGAAGATTGTGGGCGAAAAATCTACCGGTGAAGTAGTTATTTATAATAAAACAACCTCCCAAAAAACCTTTGCTGCTGGGACGGTCCTAGAACTGGGTGAACTCCAATTCTTACTCGATAAAGAAATTACAGTTGATGCCTCAAAAGTTGAACAGTCGTCTTCCAACCAAGAAACTAAAACTTTCGGTGAAGCCAAAGCCACTGTCACTGCTTACGTCATTGGTGTTGAAGGCAACATTGCAAAAGATAGTGAGATGACAGTCGCCAGCTTTGATAAAAGCACCTACTCGGCCAAGTCAGTTATTGAGTTTACTGGTGGAACGAGCCGCGAAATCCGGGTAGTTGCCCAGGAAGATCGAGATCTGTTATTGAGTGAAGCCAAGAAGAACCTCCTTCGTGACGCTCAAGAACAGTTTAAAGCAGAGTCAGGTAATGGAACTTTTATCCTGCCAACAGAGGAAGTTGTTATTACGAAAGCCACCTATTCTGATGAGTTAGAAGCAGTTGCTGATGAACTAGCTCTCGATGTGGAAGGTACCGTCAGTGCCGTCTCGTACCAAGTTTCTGATTTAGTGCCATTAGCTCAAGCAGTTTTAGGGAGCAAAGTGCCACCTGGCTACACACTTGCTGATTCTGATCCAGAAATTCTTTCCGCACCTTCTCAAGAGTCAGATACTCAGGCCGCAGTTACCCTCCAAGCCAATCTTTCGGCAACGGCGGTACCCCAACTTGATCCTAGTTTGCTGCGCGCAGAGTTGGCTGGCAAACCAGTTTCTGAAGCTCAAGGTGTGTTTCAAAATACAGGCGTCATTCAAAGTAGTACAATTGTTTTCACTCCAGCAGCAGCCAAAAATTTCATTAAAACAATGCCTAAAGATCAAAATAAAATTACTGTAACTTGGCAACAAGAAGCAGAATAAAAAGTTATGCAACGTCCTGCCGATCCACCAGTCTCACGAGTCGAACTTATTTCGTTATATCGAAATGCGGTTTTGCATGGCGTGTCTCTGGATGATGTAGAAGAAAAAATTAGTGATCATGTTCGTCACTTACAAATTAGCCAAAAGGTTGAGTCAGCTCAAGATGAAAAGCGCGTTGATAGCTGGCAGTTACCGCAAAGTGTGCGGATCGGCGCGATGGTCTTGCCAATTGCTTTTATTGCGTTTGGAATGTACTTAGTTGGGAGTGCAGCGTTACCTATTGTGAACTCGTATCTTTGGAGACTGCCAGAAGTCCAGATTGGCCAACTGATTTCGCCAGTTCCTCATGAGCAAGTTATGGAAGTGACGCCGTTGGTTGTTACTCAAGTTCATGCTCAAGAAGAAACCACCTATGATAATACTCCCAAAATAATTGATATGAAGCTCGATTATACAAATTTGAATAATTGGTTTGAGCCTGAAAATGGCGAGCGATTAGCTTTTGGTGATGGTGAGGTAGCAGCTGATGAGTATGTACTCGATATTCCAAAACTGAATATTGCCAACGCTGTAGTCAAGATGGGTGGTACTGATCTTAATAATAGCTTAATTGCCTATCCTGGCACGGCCAAACCAGGAGAGATGGGTGCCCCAGTTATTTTCGGTCACTCAGTGTTACGGCAGTTTTACAATCCAAGTGAAAAAAACCAACGTCGCTATACGTCAATCTTTAGTACGATTATGACTCTCAAAAAAGGTGATGAAATTTTTGTCACGCATCAAGGTGTTAAGTACACGTATATTGTTCAGGAAAAAGCTGAAGTGAAACCTACTGATGTCTATATTTTAGGCCAACAGTATGACTCGGCACGACTCAAACTCGTCACTTGTACGCCTGAAGGTACGTATCTACGCCGTGGAGTGATTACTGCGCAGCTCATTTCAAAGCAGTAGTTTTTAAGTTCGCAAAATTCCCAACCTCATCGCGCTACCCCATGGGTAGCTGTTTGAGAAATCCTAAGGTACAATTACCTTTGATGCTTGCAAACTCACCTAGTACCAATCCGTTTCGAAAAGTTTTAGCCATAGATTATGGCACCGCTCGGATTGGCGTGGCTATTTCGTACGGCACAATTGCTGAACCGTTGACGATTCTCCGAAACGATGACTCGGTTTTCAGCCAGTTAGAAAAAATAATTTTTGAGAATGGTGTCACCATGCTCATTGTTGGCATTTCTGAAAGCAAAACTATGGAGCGAACAATCGAGTTTGTAGCGCAGTTACGACAACATATTTCGTTGCCAGTGGAGCTGACTGACGAGACACTCAGTACCCAAGAAGCGCGCGGACAGCTCGAGTCACAAGGGCGCTCACGGTTTCATGCCCAGACTGCTCGTGTTGATCACATGGCCGCTGCTAACTTCTTGCAAGAGTGGCTGGATACTCACCCGCTATTAATGCTATCCTAAAGTCATGCCCAAAACCCCTGGCCGTTCGTTGCCACCAGTTCCATCGTTTTGGAAGATGATTGGACCCTCATTTATTTTGTTAGGATTAGCACTCGGCAGTGGCGAGTTAATACTCTGGCCGTACCTTTCTGCCCAACATGGCTTGGGACTACTCTGGGGTGCTTTAGTTGGAATTTCTCTGCAGTATGTTCTCAACACCGAAGTAATGCGCTACTCTTTGTACTGGGGCGAGAGCGTTTTCGTGGGCTTTCGCCGCATCAGCGTCTGGATTACCATTTGGTACATTATTTCAACGTTTATTCCGTGGTCGATTCCAGGGTTTTCTTCCGCAACTACCGAGATTCTGGTAACTATCTTCCCGGTACTTCCCAAAAACCTAGTTGCTGTCGGCTTACTAGTTTTGACCGGCTTGATACTCTCGAGCGGCAAAAGTTTATATAAAACTATCGAGCGCTTTCAAAAAATTATTATCTTTCTTGGGTTACCATTTTTGTTTATTTTAGCGTTTATGTTTGCCGAACCTATTCACTGGCAAGAACTTGGCCAAGGATTCCTCGGCAAAGGACACGGTTGGTGGTTTTTCCCTGCTGGAGTCTCGGTGGGCTCTTTTGTCGCAGCATTTGCGTACTCGGGAGCAGGTGGCAATCTAAACTTAGCGCAGTCGTACTACATCAAGGAAAAAGGGATGGGCATGGGTAAGTACATGGAAAAAATCTCCGGACTTTTTTCAGGTACCGCCAAAGCAATGACTTTAGAAGGTGAAACATTTGAACACACCCCAGCTAATATTCAGCGCTGGAATCAGTGGTGGCGGTTGGTAACGTTGGAGCATGCGTTGGTGTTTTGGTTACTCGGGTTTATTAGTATCAGTTTGTTGGCGCTGTTGGCATACTCAACGGTGTACGGCCAAGAAGTGCAGTCGGGAATTAGCTTCTTGTATGCCCAGAGTGAGGCAATTGCTGCGCGTACGGCGGGCGCTGTTGGTACTTTATTTTTGTTGGTGAGTGCCGTGATGCTGTTTTCTACCCAAGTCGGAGTCATGGAGTCGTCGGCTCGAATAATTTCAGAAAACGGGGTTTTGCTGTTTGGCAGTCATAAACGCAAAGTTAACTTGAGTCTCTATTTTTACATTGCACTCTGGGCACAACTGGCACTGGGGGTGGGTATATACCTTGCAGGAATCCAAGAACCGCGGATGTTACTGACGATGGCGGCAATTTTTAATGCTGCGGCGATGATGCTGTCGTTTCCAATTGTCTACTTCTTAAATAAGCAGCGCCTAGCCAAACCATTCCGGGCAGGGAGACTCCGCCAAGGAGCAGTTATTTTTGCCGTCCTCTTTTTTGCTTTTCTGCTCTTTCAGACAATGAAAGATTTTAGGATGTAGCTTCTGATCCACGTTTTCCTGACTCTGCATATTTGTTAATAGTAATCAAGAGCTTCCTACTCAGCTAGTAATAATGCTATACTCTTATACTGTATATGACAGCTAAAGTCCTCAAAATTATTGCAATCATTGTAATCCTTGGCTTACTCACCATCGGTGGCGCAGTAGCTTGGGGATACTCTCAACTGCAACCAGTTAATCCAAGTGACACAGCCACTCAGCGTTTTGTGATTGCCAAAGGCCAGTCAGTCATCAAAACCGCCAACAGCCTCAAAGAAGCTGGGCTAGTCAAGAATGCCCAGATTTTTAGATTCTACGCCCAGTACAAAAACCTTGACACCAAGATGCAGGCTGGTTCATATGAACTTTCACCAAACATGACTACTCAACAAATTGCTGACACCTTGACCCAAGGCAGTGAAGACATCTGGATCACTCTGCTCGAAGGCTGGCGCGTGGAAGAAGTTTCAGCCTACCTGGCGGCGCAAGATTTGTCTGAGTTTGATAAGGCTGCCTTCGATGAGTTAGCTAGTACCAGCGAAGGTTCAATCTTCCCCGATAGTTACTTAGTACCCAAAGAGAGCACGGCTGAACAGCTGTATGAACTTTTTATCTCTACGTTTGAAAGAAAAGTCGTCACGGATCTCGAGGAAGAAATTACTGCTTCAGGGAAAGAACTTTCCGAGATCATTACCTTTGCCTCAATTGTCGAGCGGGAAGGACGATCGTTTGAAGACATGCGCCACGTGGCAGGTATTTTACAAAATCGTCTAGATATTGGCATGCCTCTCCAGGCAGATGCCACGCTCCAGTACATTGCAGGGTATAACGCAGTTACTCAAGATTGGTGGAGTCCACCCAGTGTGGCCGTCAAGACCAGTACTTCTCCGTATAACACCTATCTGCAACCAGGCATGCCTCCGTATCCAATCTGTAATCCAAGCCTCAATGCGATCAAAGCTGTACTTGACCCAATAGCGAGTGATGATCTATTCTATATTCACGATCAGACTGGTGTAGCTCACTATTCTGAGACACTGGAAGAGCATAACGCGAATATAGATAAATACTTGCGCTAGGCTTTTTGTTGTGTTAGAATTCAATGCTTACAGCAATAGAAAATAGTAGAGGCGAAGCGGAGTTCTCTTGATCACTAGATTGAATAGTTTTTCAAACAGAGAATAAGTCCAACACAGGGCTACAAGTGTAGCACTGTGTTTTCTGCGTGGCCTTTAAATCCGGTTAATAAGTATAAGGAGTTTCCATGTCAAACAGCGTGCGTCAAAATTGGGGTAAAACACACACCATTCTTCCAGAACTCGATTTGGTTGGTCTACAACTACAAAGTTATGATGCCTTTTTGAACAAAGGTATTTCTGATACGCTTCACGAAGTCTATCAAAATGGGATTGAAGACTACACCGGCAAAAACTGGCGCTTAAGTTTTGGTGACTACCGCTTTGGCCCAAATAAATACACGATCGCTCAAGCAAAATCTAAGGGTGTCACCTACGATATGCCACTCTACGTGATGGCAACTCTCACCAACAAAAAGACAAATGAAGAGCAGTCTCAAGAAGTTTTCCTTGGTGATATCCCGCGCATGACTCCAATTGGTACATTCGTTATTAATGGTATTGAACGCGCAGTTGTGACTCAACTCGTTCGTTCTCCTGGTGTTTTCTTTTCTGGCGACACTGATGCCGCAACTGGCAGACAGCTCTACCAAGCTGAACTTCGTCCTAAACGCGGTTCTTGGTTAGAAATTGCAGTCGGAAAAAAGAACATTATCACCGTTAAGATCGACCGCCGCCGCAAGATGCCTGTTACTGTGCTCTTACGTGCAATGGGTTGGGGAAGTGATGAAGAGTTACTTGCAACCTTCAAAGATGTGATCGATACCGATGCATACTCACTTTTAAAAAATACTTTAGAAAAAGATGCTACCAAGACTAAAGAAGAAGCTTTAATCGAAATCTACGAAAAAATGCGCCCTGGTGAACCAGCAACCGTCGATGGTGCTGCAGAGTACCTCAAGCAAATGTTCTTCGATGCTCGCCGCTATGACTTAGGTCGAGTTGGTCGCTACAAACTAAACCGCCGCTTCAAGTTGGAAATTGATCAAGCAAACGTCACCTTAACCCCTTCAGACGTCTTAGCTGCTGTTAAGTACCTGATCAACTTACAAAATGGTAAAGGTAAAACAGACGACATCGACCACTTAAGCAACCGACGTGTTCGCCAAATTGGTGAGCTCGTTCAAGAGTCAGCATTTCGGATTGGTTTAATTCGTTTAGAGCGTTCAATCCGCGAAAAAATGTCTTTGACCAAAACAGATGAAACACTGACTCCAGGTGCATTGGTTAATGCTCGCCCATTAATCGCAACGATTAGTGAGTTCTTCCGCCGCAACCGTTTGTCAACAATTCTTGACCAAACCAACCCACTTTCTGAAATCGACAACTTACGTCGTTTATCAGTGATGGGATCTGGTGGTGTCACTCGAGAGCGCGCATCCTTCTCGATGCGTGACATTAACGCTTCTCAATACTCTCGTATCGACCCAGTCCGTTCTCCAGAAGGTCCAAACATCGGTTTGGTAACGTACTTGTCACTCTATGCTCACGTTAATGACTTTGGTTTCTTAGAAGCTCCATACAATCCTGTGATTGCTGATGGCGACAAAATGAAGATTTCTGACGAAATTGTCTACTTAGCAGCTGATGACGAAGAAGACTACCGCATTACTCACCGCAGTGTTGCAATTGACGCCAAGAATCACATCGACCAAGAGTGGGTGCCTATTCGCTACATGAACAAATTTATTGAAGGTCCAGTTACTGACGTTCAGTATATTGACGTCGTGCCTCGCCAAGTGATCGGTACTTCAGCTTCATTAATTCCATTTATTGCTCATGACGAAGCCAACCGTGCTTTGATGGGTACACACATGCAGTGTCAAGCCGTGCCGCTGATCAAACCTCAAGCTCCAATTGTTGGGACAGGCATGGAATCTGCTGTTGCCAGTGCCATGAACCGCACTGTTGTCACACAGAATCCAGGTGTCGTTGAGTACGTTGACTCAA
>CAYUES010000048.1:0-7597 GCA_964443885.1 uncultured Pseudomonadales bacterium | reverse complement strand
AGTGCCAGTCAAGCCACCAACTGCTGCGACTCCAGTAATGCCTACTAATGCAGCGACACCTCAACAAGTAGTTACATCTGTGACTCCTACTCCTCAAAAACAATAGTGATGATTACTCAATATTACTAGAAATATCAGCTACAGTTAGCTGAGGCTGAGGGGTATACGTATAAAAAATATAGCCTTTTTCAGCATGCGGAGTAAATAAATAGTACTGACCGTTATGAAAACCTATGAATGGTCTCTCTTGTTGCTGTGCCGCTTGCTGACTTTCTGGCACAAAAACATTGGCAGGTTCACCATTGACGAGCAGTATGTCTACAAAGATTTGTTTTTTTTCTGCTTGCGATGGGGGCAAATTATTTTGTTTGCTTACATCAAGTGAAATTACTCTGCTCTCAATGTGTTTATGACTCATATATTCCTCTAATAACTTTTATAGCTGAGTATTATACATTGTCTTGCCATCAACCTTTTTTGAGATTGCAGGTATAATAGTCACTCTAAATCCAATTTATGAGTCAAAAATCATACTTTATCCATACATTTGGTTGTCAGTCTAATAAATCAGACAGTGAGCGGATTGCTGGTGACTATGAGGCTCGCGGCTATGTGGAGGCTGAGGATTGGCGCAGTTGTGATGAGCTGATTGTGAATACTTGTGCGATCCGCCAGCGGGCTGAAGATAAAGCTAAAGGTTTTTTGCATAATGTGCGGGTTTATTTCAATGAACTCGGTGCTAAACGCCCTAAAATAATTTTGACTGGCTGCATGACGCATCATGGTAATGAAAAGTTATACGAAATGTTGCCAATCGTGGATGAAATTCTGCCTATTAATGAGGTCGGCTTTAATAATGCGGCAGTTCGTAAAGATACTAAACATGCTTGGATTCCAATTTCACTTGGGTGCAACTCATTTTGCACCTACTGTATTGTGCCGTACTCTCGTGGCCGTGAACAGTCACGCGACTTTGATGAAATTATGGCTGAAGTGGATCGGTTGGTCGCGGCTGGCTATGAAGAAATTACGCTGTTGGGGATGAATGTGAATTCATGGGGCCTGGAAAAACTTGGGATTGGCTTTCGTAAATTAATGATGGAAAACAAAGACTTCACCCGTGAAGATCTACCCGATAATCAAACTCAGTACTTAACGCCAACCGAGACTCCGCCCTTCGTGAAGTTACTCCGTGCTATTTCAGCCTACGAACAAATTAAAATCATTCGTTTTATGACCAGTAATCCGTGGGACTTTCATGATGAGTTAATTGAAGAAATTGGCCGCAACAAGAAAATTGATCGGTACGTTCATCTGCCGATTCAATCTGGTAGTGACAATGTTTTATATCGGATGAATCGTGGCTATACCACCAATCGCTACAAGGAAGTTATAACCAAATTGCGTCAAGCTGATCCAGAAATTGTGGTTGGCACCGATATTATCGTTGGTTTTCCTGGCGAGACAGACGAAGAGTTTGAACAAACAGTGGCACTCTCCAAAGAAATGAACTGGAAAATCGCCTTTGTGGCAATCTACTCTCCTCGGCCTGGCACTGCGAGTTGGCGTATTTACCCTGACGAAATCCCGCACACAGTCAAAAAAGAACGCTGGGAAATTTTGGATGCTTTAATTAATAAAAGTAACCTACATAATCGCCCGATTGTTGTTTAAATTTTATATAAAATGAGTAGTTAAAAATATTTTAACCTTCAAACATATAGTGAATTATTTGTAAACGGCACTGTAATCATGCAATCTTCACCTCTACCAGTTTTTTCAATTGTTGGCACCACTTCAGTTGGTAAAAGTGAGACTGTTTTTTCCCTCGCACAGTATAGTAATGAACACAAGATTGCCAAGGGAGTATCGATTTTATCAGCTGACTCACGACAGGTTTATACCGGCCTCGAGACACTAACCGGTGCTGATATTCCCGCGGAATTTACAAAAGTTACTGAGACTCGATTAGCTCATCTGACTTCATCCCTCCAATACCCGTACTTTTCAAATGTTGATCAAGAAAATCCAATTGATATCTATGGAGTTTCACTACTTTCACCAACTGAAGAATGGTCGGTAGGACTCTTTAATGAGTATGCGCGGGCAGTTTATGCAAAAACCCAACGTGAAGGAAAGGTACTTTTGGTGGTAGGTGGAACTGGTTTATATCACGAACATCTATTTACGACAGATCCGCGGTTGTTTATTCCGCCCCAACCTGAACTGCGGGCAGAGCTTGAGAGTAAATCTGTACTAGAACTGCAGGAAATTTTAGCAAAGATTGCTCCCACTCACCTCGAGAACATGAATAACTCAGATCGCAATAACCCTCGCCGTTTGCTGCGGGCGATTGAAGTGGAAAAAGTGTTACCAACGATACGGACTGAATCTAGTGCTGCAACTCAAGCAAGTCAAAGTTCTGAGTTCTCAGACAGTAGTGCAAAAAAGACCCTAGCTGACTCACCAACCGAGGCGCCAAAACACGTCTACTTAGGGTTGCACCTCTCTGCTGAAACTTTGCAGCAACGTATTGCCACTCGTGTCGCTGATCGTTTCAAAAATGGCGCAGTCGCAGAAGTGCGGGCAGTTCTGGAGAGTGGGAAAACCCTGACTCACCAAGCCATGACGACACTTGGGTTTGCCGAAATTCAGAAATATCTGAACCATGAAGTATCTGAACAAGAGTGTATGGAGCTCTGGACACAAGCAGACTATAGCTACAGCAAACGCCAACTGACCTGGTGGAAAAAATACGGCGCGGTTACTTGGTTTGAAAAAGAATCTCCAACTTGGCAGCAAGATGTGCTCAACACTTTTTTACAACAACACCTTTCCTAGTGTGTGCTGTCTTAGCTTAAGCTTTCTAAGCGTGGCTGTCCGCGGACTCAACTGCTTGGTGACATCAAGAAAAAAGCACGGTACACTTTCACTATGCTAGTTCTATTTGATAAAAACAAAATTCATGGTTTAAATCCCCCAACCATCATTTTTACGATTCTTTTTATTTTGTCGTTGTACTTTTTATATCTGATTCGTGATATTTTGACTCTCGTTTTCTTGGCTTTTATCTTGATGGTTGCTCTTCGACCCGTCAGTCAGAAGTTACAACGTTTCTTGAAAGTTCCAGTTGGCGTGAGTATTTTCTTAGCTTATTTATTTTTCATTCTGATTTTGGTTACTTTTTTGGCGGTCTTACTTCCGCCATTAGTTAGTCAACTTTCTGGGTTAGTTACTCTAGTAAATTTACCTGGAATTCAAGATCAAGTTATGGAGTTTAAGTTCTCGTTTACTGAAGTGAGTGAGTTAGCTAGCCGAGTGGGTACCTCTGTTGGCGCAATCTTTTCGTTGATTGGTGCTACGTTTAGTACAATCTTTACCTTTTTTACGCTCATGGTTGTTTCATACTTTTTACTTGCCGAACGTGAAGTATTGAGTGAAAAGTTATCATGGATTACCAAAAGTACTGAGCAAAAAGCTAAGTTTTCCAAGTTACTTGATGCTATTGAAGAACAGTTGGGCGGCTGGGTGCGCGGTGAGTTGATTTTAATGTTAATTATTGGTTTACTGACGTTTGTCGGGTTAACCGCACTCGGGGTGCCGTATGCCCTGCCTTTGGCAATTTTGGCAGGCTTACTCGAAATTGTTCCTAATATTGGGCCGACTATTGCAGCAATTCCCGCAATCGCATTGGCTTTCATCAGTGGCGGTTGGATTCCGGCGGCGATGGTTTTGGTTCTTAATTTATTGATTCAACAACTAGAAAATAACTTTTTTGTACCACGGGTGATGAAAGCGGCGGCCAATGTTAGTCCCTTAGCTTCAATTCTTTCCATTCTGATTGGGTTGCAGCTGGGAGGCGTGATGGGTGCTCTGCTTGGTGTACCGCTGTATATTGTCCTGAGAACTATTTACTCCACCTACTTCTACGAGCACAGAATTTAAAACTTCTTTTGTAAGAAATTTCTACCTGCAATTTTTTGAAAATTACTCAGCTTTTGGTTCGATTTGTTGAAAGTTTATTTTGAGCATCCAAGTTGGATCATTACCATTTGAAATTTCAGGTGTAACCTTTTTTTTCACTGCAGTAACTTTAATTTGAGGGACTGCGTGTTTTCCAGCTACTAAATCTCCGCAAAGGATGTCAGCGTAGTTGTTTGCTAGGGTGTTATTTAGTTTTGGCACCGTATTTGGTCTTGATGCGTTTTTTTCAGTGAAAGCTAGTATCGGAACACAAACTTCTGTGAGGCCTTTATTTGCAGCATCTAAAATTTCTATTTGAATATTTATGATGTTTGCCTGAATTTGAGTACAACACTCAGGAATACTCTTAATAATTTGTAGTGCAAACGCCAAAGATTCTGCATTATTTGTAGTCCTTTCAGTTTGATGAGTAGCCCCTAATCCAGCCGCTAAATCCAGTAAAGATCCTATCTTCGTATTCATCATTAAGAAGGGTTGTAACTGTGGAGCTACATCTAATACTGTAGGTCCCTGTAGCAAAAGAACTGATAAATCAGAGAAAGGAATTTGTTCGTTAAGTAAGTTAGTAAGTTTTTGTGTAGTTTCGGCGGTGTTTGTCATGCCGAGAATATAGTGTAATAGTGTCTGTTTCACTTTGCAAGATAGCAAAATTAATTTGGTATATAATAACTGTTACTGCATGACCGAGTGATGGCCGTGACCGCTAGTGGTCATGGAGGAAAGTCCGGACAGCCGAGTGTAGGATGTCCTAGGAAACAGGTATTTGCGAAAATACTGACGGCTTAGGAGACGCGCTCACTTTGGTGAGCGCGGCCAGTGAGAGCAACAGTGACGAATCTTTGTCTTCGGGCAAAGGGTGAAACGCCGATGACTCATCAGCAATGATGACGAGGACAACTTCTAGTTTAGTCGAAAGGCTTACTGGAAGACGTGGCAATCCTCTCCGCTGCAACCAGCGATCTTCACCATAATGTACACACTCACTTTTTTGGTGATAATGGCCTGGGCATAGATAGATCATCACATAAAACAGAATCCGGCTTACGGGTCATGCAGTATTTAATTTCACAATTGCGATGTGAAGGGGTATACTAACTTCAGATAAGGAACGCTATGGAATATACTTGGTACAACTCATTTATGGTCGCGGTTAGTCAAGGATTACAAGAAGTTGTGGTTTACTTGCCTAAAATTGCAACTGCACTGATCATTTTAATTGTTGGGGCAGGTTTGGCTCGGTTGCTCCGCCGCGGTGTTGTCAAGTTTTTCGGTTCAATGCGTGTTTCACAAGCGATTCAAAATACTCCAGTTGAGCTGTTTCTTAAAAATGCTGATTTATCGACCCGGATGGAAGTAATTATTGGTTCAGTCGTCTACTGGCTCTTGATGTTGATCGTGATCCACACTTCTGTTTCTGTGCTCGGTCTGACTTCTCTTTCCTTTATTTTAGAGCGTATTTTGGCTTACCTCCCGCACATTATCTCGGCAGTCTTGATTTTATTTATTGGAATTGTGTTATCTGGAATTGTTGAAAGTTTAGTCAAAGGTTCGATCCGCAGTATCGATGGTCGCAGCTCTCGTCTCTTGGGAAAAATTTCAAGTTACTTAGTTTTGGTGTTGACAGTGATGGTAGCTATCTCGGAGCTTGGGATCGCCAGTGAGTTTATGATGATTCTCTTCATGGGCTTTGTCAGCTCGATTGCGCTGGCTTTTGGACTGGCTGTCGGCTTGGGTAGTCAACATATTGTTCGCAAGCGGCTCGAAGACTGGCACGATAATTTTTCCAAACAAACGAAAGAATAAGATCGTATGACAATTTGGGAAGCAGCTCTCCTCGGTTTGGTGCAGGGTGTTACAGAGTTCCTGCCGATTTCAAGTTCGGGACATTTAGTTCTCTTTCAAAATTTTTTACAAACAGGTCCTGAGAGTTTTACTGTTGATGTACTCCTCCACTTTGCAACGCTGTTTGCAGTCGTGATTTTTTTCTGGAAAGACTTGATTAATCTACGGATGAAAGACGCAGTTCCACTTGCGATCGGTACGATTCCCGCAGTCGTGATCGGTTTATTATTTAAAGATCAATTTGCAGCACTTTTTGCCTCTGGTGCCACGATTGGTTGGGAGTTGTTGGTGACTGCAGGAATTAACTTTTGGAGTGATCACTTATTGAATAAAAAGATGGATGGGGCTGTAAAGTCTGAAGCTGCAGTTTCGAGTAAAACAGAAAATAGCGATCAAGTAGTACCTCTCAATGTTACTCCAAAAGCAGCGGGCTTTATTGGGTTGGCTCAGGCATTTGCCATTATGCCAGCCATTTCACGCTCTGGCTCGACTGTTTTAGCAGGATTGTTATCAGGACTTGATCGCACAACGGCGTTTCGTTTTTCTTTTATCTTATCTATCCCCGCTATTTTGGGTGCAAACATGCTGGAGTTATATGAAGTCTACTCTGCTGGTGAAGCCCTGCCAGGGGTTGGGGTACTGCTTGCCGGTGGCGTAACTGCATTTGTAGCAGGAATCTTAAGTTTGTTTTTACTGCGCTACATGATTAAAAAAGCTCAATTTGAGTGGTTTGGATGGTACTGTGTGGTTCTTGCGGTTGTCGTTTTATACTTCCAATACTTGGCTTAGAGAACGGTTGGTGCGTTGCAGAATTATGTAGTTGTGGGTGTTACTGGGGTTAGACCCTACAGCAGTTGTTTTCCCAGGTGCAAAACGACAATACACGTTTCTTCAGTTCCTCGAGCATAGGTGCTGCAGTCAGCAGCCATTCCCATGTGTTCGTAATCTGGTGTGAGCAGTTGAGCGTTGTGTTCCGGGCTTTCGGTCCATTCTTCAAAAATGCGCCACTCGGTTGTATAGCCAAACGAGAGATTTTCCCCGGCTTTTTCGTAGTGATACCCAAGTTGTTCCAGAAGATACCAAGAATCGCGACCCTGTGGATCCTTATGTGTCCAGTAATTTTGTTGCTTCATATCGCTTATTTTTAATGCTGCGCTCTGCTCTAGTACGCGGTGAGCTCTGAGCGCACTTAGTTTGTGTTCACGACGATAGCCATTAATAAGTGAGTAAAGTTTGTCGTAGGAAATGCTGGTAGTTGCTGTACCCAGGACTTTATTGGCGGACTTATTTGATCCAGCAGTACTATTTTTTGCAGAGGTGTCTTCTGGTGGTGTAGCTACTGACTCAGGCTCTGTTTCAGATGACAGTAATGGCTCCAGAGAGTTTGTGGTAAGTAAAAAATAACCACCCACGACCAAAAAACTAAAGGCTATAAATGCCAGAAAGATAGAAAGCGGACTTTTTTGACTCTGAAATAACATTGTACTTAGTATAACAACTTTTCTTACACTTCTATGACAACTTTTAGTGATGAAATTTACTTAAAAAAAGGATATGATACAATCACTTGTATATTTTATATGGGACTACATATTTTACATTTATATCAAGAGATTTAGTTTTGAGTGTATATATTGAGCGTCCTATACATATTTGGTACGTAGTAAAAATAAGTAGTAAAGTTTAGAGACAATGTCAGTTGCAATTAAAGAGAGTTCGATAGACAGGAAGCAGGTAGCACCGCAGTGGTCATATAAAAAGGCGGAGCCTG
>CAYUES010000047.1:0-7752 GCA_964443885.1 uncultured Pseudomonadales bacterium | reverse complement strand
GTTCTTTTTCAACTGGCTCAGTGCTATTAGCCAGGTACCAATAACTGACTTTGGCAACTGTACGGCCTTGAGTGTTGTTAACAAGTAAGTGATAAATTGGTAACTGCAACGAGGCACCATCTTCTTCACGTTTACCAGTTTTGAAGTCGATAATATGAACCGCATCCTGCTCTGGCAAGTACTCGAGCCAATCTATTTTGCCACACAGAATAATCTCGTCTGCTTCTGAGAGCCAATACTGCGGGAGGTCTGCTTTAATTTTAACGGCAGTGCGTAGTAAGGGGCCAGGGTTTTCCATGACTGTGTGCAGCATCTCTACTCCCCGAGCTTTGTATAATGCTTCTTGATTAGCGCTCGTAAAGCCACCGCGCTTGCCGCTTACGTTTTTCCAGACTTCATCAAAGCGGTCGATCAATGGTCGTTTAAATCGTTCGGTCACTGGCAGCACCGATAGTGATTCCAAAACCTGGTGCACGGTTTGCCCAAGTGAAAGAGGTGCATTGACGATTTGAATTTTATGGTTAGTCTTTGGATCACGATAGACGTTATTCAAGTAATACGCTCGAGGACACTTTAAAAAGTCGCTCATGGAACTATGTGAAACCCAAGTCGCTGAAAATTTATCTGGCATATATTACTATAGAAATAGGTACTGCTAACTGTCCACCAATAATACTACATTTTTTAAATTCTGGTAAAAGAATCTGTTAGAAGCCTATAGTTTATTGACTTCTAACACTTGATGTCTTATAATATATTCGCATGAAAAAATTAAGCCGATTAACTGTACATTTTTCTCTTCTTATCGCATTTATTGTTGGATCTGTTGCCTACTGGGGTTCTCTCGGTATCTTAGCCTTTTTTATCTGGACACTAGCAATTGGATATACAATTCTGTATCGTTTATATAGAGCTACAACAGTGTTTTTTAAAGTATTGTTGAGCAGTCCTACTAAAGTTTCTAAAACTGCTAAGTCTAGTACTTGGTAACTACTTCATGAAAAAAGCTGCCACAGTTTCAAAATCTACAAAGAAAACTTCGTCTAGATCACGACAACGTAGTCCTAAGTCTGCTGACAGTACTACCCCACCTCGTCACGCGCAGCAACCTCAAACAGTGATTGGCGTAGTAATTCTATGTGCAGTTTTGGTTTTTGGCTTGAGTATGCTCGTTCGTTCTGGCAGTTTGCCAAGTAAAATGCCTACTGAACTTGGAGTAACGCCTGCCGCTACTATCGCGTCACCAATGCCTGGTATCGTCCTAGATCCTTTACATACAACGCCATCGGCGGCAACGGCTACAGCAGCTGGCGGTACTTCACCCGCAGCTATTCAAGTTCCTGCTGCAACAACCTCAGCAGTGACAACCTATCCTACGTTTAAAGTCAAGAAAAACCAAACATTTTGGGAGTTTGCCAAACGCTACTGTGGAAGCCATACGTTTGCCGAAAAATTGGCTCAAGATAATGGCTACAAACTGGTTACTGATCTTAAAGAAGGTGACTGGATTAAGATTACCTGTAATTAGAATTGTGTGCGTGCAACGCTAAGACCTCATTTGAGGATAGTTTAAGATTAACTCTTTTTCTTGTCGAGTCGATCAATTTTGAGTAGTTTAACACCAAAGTAAATGACAAGCGCGATCACGGCGAAGTCGATCAAGCCACTTAAAAATTTACCCCAGAGTATTTCTGCCTCACCAACTTGCCACTTAGCATCGCTTAAATTGCCAGCCGCACCTAAAGCAATACCTAAGAGGGGATTAATGATGTCATTAACGAGTGAACTGACGACTTTTGAGATAGCGCCACCCATGATAAAGCCAACAGCCAAACCAACTACTCCTTGTTCGCGAACGAACTCTAAAAAACCTCTCATAATTAGAACTCCATGTTCTTTGGGTAATCTTAGTTTTGATTTAAGTACTTCACTCATTGTGCTCACTTTCATGACGTCACGTCAAGAAGGGATAGTATACAAAACTTTAGGGAAAAGATCTACTCTACAACGGTATAGCCTAGTTCCGTAATAACTTGCTTGAGCTGAGCTGGTTGCAGTTGCTCGGCATTGTACTGCACGACGGTTTGTGACTTAGGATAACTTGTAGTCGCCGACAGTACTCCCGCCGTATCTTCTAGCGCACCATCAATATTTAGACTACAACTCATACAGTGCATGCCAGAAATTGTAATGATAATAGTTTCTGCATTTTCAGTCGCAGTAGTGATTTTTTTAGATGGCTGCTTGTCAGTTTTGTGTTTAAAAAAGTTGAACATACGACTCCTTAAATTACGTCCAGTGTTCCTGAGTACATGCCCATCGAACAAGTGTAGGTGTATCTCCCTTTTTTCGTGGGGGTAAAAGAAATCGTTTGGGAATCAGTTGGTTTGAGATCAACCGACACATTGAATTCTTTGAGTACAAACGAAAGGGCGCAAGAATACGTTTCGTTACTTTCCAAGGTGAGTTGGACAGGTTTATTGACTTGAACTGATAAGTAATTTGGTGAATAACCACTATTGCTAACTATAATTGTGGCACGCTGTGAACTGGCTAGCTGGGTGACACTACTGGTCGGCTGCGCAAAACGCTCTTCCGAGAAAAACCAAGTAATCGGTCGAGTTATCCGCTGCACAGTTACGGGTGAATCGATCACCACCAAGACACCATTCAAACTCCACACCGCCATCAGCACTAACGCCGTTGCAGCGATTTTTGCAAAGCGTTCTTGCCAGGCACTTTTTAATGTTTGTGCTACGTATCCCAGAGCCGCAAAGATTGGCATCGTGCCAACCGTAAACGCGCCCATGATCAACGCGCCTTGTACGGGACTCCCTGAAGCAATCGCCAAAACTTCCATTGCTTGGGTAATACCACACGGAATAAAAATGGTTGCAACACCCAAAATAGCTGGCGCAAAAACCTCTTCGCTCTTGCTGGTGGAACGCACGAAGCGTTGCAGAAATTTGGGCGGTTGAAAAACAACGTACCTAAAAATGGGATGGAGCTGGAGCAAATTGGCAGCAGTCGCAAACATAAATGCGGCGGCGAGTGCTTGAAAAATCAACCGCGCAGTTAAGCTTAAGGTTATCGCAGAACCGACCCAACCTAGTAAAAATCCTAGCAGGATATGGGCGATCAGTTTGGCAACCAAAAAAAAAGCAATCGGAACTAGCACGGTGCGTGGCGACTCAGTCGGTGACTGCTTACTTTTTAAGTTGGCAAGTAAACCTGCCAACAAACCACCTTGCACCGCCATGCAGCTAATGCCACCAGTTGTCAGACCCGTTAAAAAAACTACTGCTAAGTTCATATGTTCCTTATTCTACTCCAAGTTTGCGGTTTTTAACCGCAGGGCATTTACAACAACACTAACACTTGAGATCGCCATGGCTGCGCCCGCAAAGACAGGACTGAGGGTAATCCCCCAAACTGGATAGAGTACGCCCATTGCCACTGGAATTAAAACTACATTATATGCAAATGCCCAGAAAAGATTTTGTTTGACGGTGCGCATCGTGGCGCGTGAAAGTTTTATCGATTGAGGAACGAGTGACAAGTCACTGCGCAGTAGTGTAATCTCGGCTGTCTCGATTGCGACGTCAGTACCACCACCCATCGCGATGCTGACATCAGCTTGCGCTAAAGCGGGCGCATCATTGATGCCATCACCAACCATGGCCACTTTTTTGCCGTTGGCTTGTAGCTCTTGTATAACGTCAGATTTATCTTTTGGAAAGACTTCAGCGCGCACTTCCGTAATGCCAACTTGTTGCGCAATGTAGTGAGCTGCGTTTGTATTGTCACCCGTCAGTAAGAGTACCGTGATGCTTTGTAACTGAAGCTTTTCAACGACTGCTTTGGCGTTTTTCTTGATAGTATCACTGATCGCAATCAGTCCTATCATTTTTTTATCAACAACCACTACTACCACTGTTTTGCCTTGGGTTTCAAGTTTTTGTAGCTGTTCTAGTTCCTTTTCTTTCTGAGTTGGACGACGAACAGTGATTTGTTTTGTAGCAATCTGTGCTGAGACGCCATTACCTTCTGTTTCAGTGAAGTGTGTGGTTTTTTGTAGCGGGTAGTTTTGGGCAGCTGCCTTCTGCACGATCGCTTGTGCAAGTGGGTGCTGCGAGTTATTTTCAACACTTGCCGCTAGGGTGAGAAGTTCAGCATCCGTTGTTTTTTTATCCAACGAGTACAGATCAGTGACGACTGGTTTACCTGCGGTGATCGTGCCGGTTTTATCGAAAATAATAGTGTCGATCGTTTGAAGTTTTTCTAAACTTTCTGCATTTTTAATTAAAATTCCATGTTCAGCACCTCTACCAACGCCGACAATAATTGCCATCGGTGTTGCTAAACCTAAAGCGCACGGACAGGCAATCACTAAGATACCTACAAAACTTAGTAATCCGAGTGAAAAAGCTGCTGAAAATCCTAAGAAAAATGCGCCCACAGTTAGCCAAATTCCTAGAGTAATCACTGCCAGCACCAAAACTGCTGGCACAAAAACAGCAGAGATTTGATCAGCCAATTTTTGAATTGGTGCTTTCGACCCTTGTGCTTCGCCCACTAAAGTAATAATTTGTGCAAGTAAAGTATCTGACCCAACTTTGGTAGCTCGCACAACTACACGACCTTGTTTATTAATGGTGCCACCAATCACTGTGTCACCAACTTTTTTGTCTTGTGGCATTGGTTCACCAGTCACCATCGACTCATCGATTGATGAGTAACCTTCTGTAATCACACCATCAACTGGAATTTTAGCGCCCGGTTTTACAATCACCAACTCTGCTACCTGCACATCAGCAACGGGTACTTCCAGTTCTGTACCATCACGCAACACGACTGCCGTTTTGGCTTGCAAGTACAACAGTTTTTCAATTGCTTCACCTGTTTTACTTTTTGAGCGTACCTCTAAATACTTACCCAACGTCACAAACCCAATCACCACAATCGTCACATCAAAGTAAGTATGGGTAGGCAGCTGCAACAGCTGTGCAATGGCTGGAAATAAAAACACCACTGAACTGTACAGATACGCAGTCAGCGTACCGATGCCAATTAATGAGTCCATGTTTGCAACCCGGTACTTTGCAAAACGAACGGCGCCATCAATAAACGGTTTGCCAATCCAAAATAAAATTATCGTTGCAAAAATATATTGAATCGGGTTAAACAACTCCATTGGTAAAGCCACTCTCGGCACTGAGCTTAGTACCTCTGCGGCCACGTCCCACATCATCAACAAAAAAACCAGGATCGTAATCGGTAAGACAAACTCAACTTTATTTTTTAGTGCCGCAAGCTCAGCAAGTTTTTCTTCTTTTGATTGTGAAAGGCCTGTATGCTCAGCGTGCTCATCGACTCCTGCCGCTTCGGTCTGCTCGGAGTGTGAACCGTGAGTAGCATGGTTTCCAGTTTTTGCGGGCGTGGCTTTGGCGGAGTGTGCTTCGTTTTTCTCTTGTAATGAGTAGCCAAGTTTATTAATTTCTTCGTTCATTCTTTGGACAGAAACTTTGGAATCGTCGCTGGTGATCGTCGCTTGTTCAGTTGCGTAGTTAACATCACACGCATCAACTCCAGGGAGTTTAGACAGTTTGCGGGTAATGATGGCACTACAACTTGCACAGTGCATGCCTTTGATTCGATAGGTTTTCTTTTCAGCCATAAGTACTTCCAGCTATACGTTAAACCACTCTTTTCTCATCTCTTTGAGTGTAACTAGTGTATCTTCTAAAAACTGCTCAACTGTATCTGCATTATTCAAAATTTCTGGACGACTACTTTTTAAACGAACTTCTTGGGTCATCTCAATCCCCATCTCATGGTGCGCAATCAATGCATTTAAAAATCGTAAATCAACTGTCTCATCGGCAGGTCCTAACTGAGCAACGGTGGGTGGTTTAACTTGCGTTGTATCGCCAAACCAGTCACTTTTCCAGGTGTATAACTCAGCAATCAGCGCTGGTTCGTCGGCTTGAATTTCGCGGGCTAAGTTTTGTAGTTCTTCGCGTTCGGTTTTTCCTTCAATTTGTTGTGCCAGTAAAATCGCAGCCATGTGGTGTTCGGCCATGCTGTTCAGGTAGCGTAAATCGACTAAACGATCAGCTGGCCCTAAGTCAGTTGGGTGTTTTTCATACATAGTTTGCTGATACTGTGGTGAAATGTAAAAACCAGTGGTAAGTCCGCCAATAAAGCTGACTAAAACTAGGGAAATGACTAAAGGTGTTGATAGATTTTTCATAGTAGACACTTTCTAGTATGCTCTTTTAAAAACTGTTAAGACTTCTTGAATTGCTTCCTCTTTGCGGCCCTCTTGAATTGCTTGCGAAACACAGCCGTTCAAGTGTTCTTCGAGGATTACAGAATCCACTTCTTTGAGAGCTTTCTGAATTGCTTGTGATTGGTGCAAAATATCAACACAGTAGACGTCTTGCTCGACCATCTCTAAAACTTTTTTGAGCTGACCTTGCGAAATCTTTAGTCTATGTAAAATCCGCTCTTTGGTGGTTTGTGGTCTGAATGCCATATATCTCCCCTATAGGGATATATACTAGCAGCTTAAAAAAAGTGATTCAATAGGCAGTTATAAGTTTGGTACAATACAACTATGGCCAAACCAGATATTCTTTCTAGTAAAATTACTGAGCTCTTAGCAACGCATCATTTGTTGACCGTACAAAAGATGTTGCAACACTTGGAAGCCGATGGCACTCCATATAACAAAACCAGTGTCTATCGTAGTTTAGAAAAATTATTGAGCACCGAGAAAATTTGTCGGCATGATCTTTCTGGTGCCGAAGCAAGCTATGAGCTACAAGACGATCATCACGATCACGTGGTCTGCAGTAGTTGTGGCAAAGTGGTGGCTATCGCCTGTAAACTGGATAAACAAATTCGCGTTCCTGGCTTTTCGATTGATCACCACCACGCAACATTTTTTGGGCGCTGCAAAGATTGTCGGTAAGATTTAAAGCAAGATCCAAAACTTGGCTTAGTTTACTGTATTTCTAGTGGGATATTTTTTTCAAAAACTTTAACTCTAAATATAACGAACTGCTCGCAAAATACTATGAAATGCTTCATTTTCTTGCCAGCCGCGGACGCAGTTAAGTTGTAGTTTTGGTTGATTCTCTTCATTTTTTAAGGTAAAAATTACTTGAGTAGCTGTTGCATTATTTGTATCAGCCAGTTTTGTATACTCCACTAATGGCAGGTCATATTCTTGTAAGTTTTTTTCTAAAATCACTCTCCCGCTCACTGGTGCAATCTCAGAAAAAGTGCAGAATGGTCGGGTGGGCTGAGTGGTGGCGCCCACGTCAGCAGATTCTGCAGCAGTTTTTACAGTCAAAATGTCGCGTTCAAGAAGATATCCCTGAGGAACCATCGTCATAAAGCCGAGTTGGCTACTTTCGTATGCCTGTAACTCACCCCGTTCTGCAACCTCACTACTAGTGGTCATACCAAGCACTTCGGGCAGATTCGCACTATCGGTAGCGGATTCTGGATTGTTCTCTAAAGTAGTTGTTGGTAGAGGCGTTACCGTACTTTGAACACTTGCAGGACGTTGTCCAACTTGTCTGACTAAAATGGCCAAGAAAAGTATTGTTAAAAAAATAACTATATTAAACTTTGTCCATCGTGTCATAACTTGAGCATACAAAAAAACCAGAGAGTTTGCTACCCTTATAATATACAGAAATTAGATGGTTACGTTGTTTTTTTATGATGAAAGATTCTTCC
>CAYUES010000046.1:0-8065 GCA_964443885.1 uncultured Pseudomonadales bacterium | reverse complement strand
ACAGACACTCCAAAGAATATTTTCATATTACACAATTGATATGTAAATTGAACTAGATTCTAAGCTAATCTGACGTAATCGCAATGAGTATTTTTTATGTAAATTTAATCATCTTTATATTCCTCATTATCTCTCATTTCTCGCTCAATTAGAGCACGGAGATAAACTGACCGAGGAATTTTTTTAACTTTTGAAATCCAGTCTAGGTATCTGCCAATTGCCGGGGAAATAAAGAAGTTGAATCGAACTTCTTGCTGATTCAAAGCATAATCTACGGCTTTTTCAACAGTCTCATCTATATTTTCAAGAGTGTATTCAAGAACTTGCAATCTTTCATCCTCTATACCTGAAAAGAAAAATGGAGGCTGATTAGGAACATAGAATACTATAACAGGTTTACTCATTCCTAATGCTTTTTCAACTAAATAACCCATAGACATACTGTGTGTAGAAGCTTCTACAACTAGAATATCTGCTCTTTTTAAGGCATTTAGAGTTTTACTATAATGCTCCATTGCTTGAGCATGAGTTTGATCATAAAATTTCTCAGGATCAGCACTAATAACTAAATCTGATAAATGAGTATGACCCATTTTAACAAAAGCATTATAAAGAGTTGTGTGTTCGGCCTTGCGTTGTGGATCTTTGAGCGCTCGAGGTGATCCAGTAAAAAATATTTTCATTTAATCTTTCTGAAAAGAATATATGAAGTAAGTGCAAAATGTGATTTTAATTCCTTCTTAAGATATTTTAACCTACTTTCCTCATTTATTGAAACGAGAAATTCATCGTCTGAATTTTGCAAGTAGTCTTGTAGTTTATTCATAGCATGATGGAGAATTTTAGGCTTCATATTACTTCTAGTAGTTCTAAAGTCATAATTCACTACTTCGAAACCATGTTTGGATACTAAATCAATATACTTTCTAAATGAAGTCCAAATTTTATGAGTTATATCACCATCATCGTCAATCGCCCAGTCTGGAAGATCATTCTGTATATACTTACGTAAAACACGAGCTACTTGTGAAAATGTTGATTTTACTGGTACATGAATAAAAAGATATCCACCATCTTCAATTTTTGTATGTAAGTAAGGTAAGATATCACTATCAACTTCTTGTATAGGGAAATGTTCAAGAACAGATTCTAACGTAACACAACTAATTGAATTATCATCAAAAGGTATATTTAAAATATCAGCATGATGAATTTTGATATCAGTACCTTTGAGGTATTTTTTTGCTTCAGCAATCATTTGCTCGAAAAGATCTACGCAATGGATATTAAGCCCTTGGTTATATAATTCTTTAGCCAAGAATCCATATCCTGAACCAATGTCTACTACGATACCACCCTTTCTAATGTATCTATTTACTATAGTTGCATATAATTTTTCTCTCTTGAAATCATTTTTCTTGATTTTTGGTTGGTAATATTTCTTCCAATAATCACTATTATCAAAACGGAAATAGCTTTTAAATCTTTTTTTAACTGCTTCGTTAAAATCAGTTGAAATAGTGATTAAAGAATTATTTTTAGTATTTTGCATGTATTTTTTATTTTAGAATAATAAGTGGCTATTTTACCACACGTTACAATGAGTAAATTCTACACTAATAAGTGTATACATATTTGAAACTTTTTATTAGTGTTAATAAGTAAAAAAAGAACTATACAAAATTTATCACACAATAAGTTCACTTGGCCATGAGAATTTGTATGATCTGGTGGTTAGCTCTAATCAAGAATCGTTTTATCAAAAAGATAAAAAAATAGCTCATTCAAGAACACATGATGAAGAATCCCGAGTTTTCAGTTTAAAAAACATTATACTCTTTAAGGCTTTTATTACTCAATGACCTTCTCAAAATCACAAAACGTCCCAATAATTTTTACATAAATTTGCTTCATTGAGATATGCCTATTGCTCATTGATAATTCCCTTACCAGAGAAAATAAGTAGCAAAATTGCTAAGTTTTTGACCGAACTAGCAAGCGGTACTTATATGTAATTTTCACACTATGAGACATAGAAATGTCTTGAAGTGATTAAAGGAATAATATGTTAAAAAAAGAATATGACTTAGCTATTCTTGGGGCAGGTATTACCGGCCTAATGTTATCTAAAAAGTTAAGTGCAGTAGGTTTGAGAGTTGCACTTATTGAAAAGAATAAAACTGTAGCTGCTGGACCATCTACCAAGAATGAAGGGTGGTTGCACCGAGGCACATATCATGCTCAGTCCATTGCTGATAGAGACTCAGGAATTCAAGTCGCTAAGAGGTGTATATACGGACATGAACAAATTCGTGGGTATGCTCCTGAAGCTGTTGAGGACTTATCTTCTAAATCGTATGCTGTAACTTACAGTACCGATAGAGCTCAGGAAATAACAAGTAGGTGGGATGAAGCTGGGGTAGCTTACACTCAAGTTCCTTCACCTTATCTAGAAAGAGAAGTACCAGAGTTAAATATGAGCCATATCGCTCACGCCTTTTTAGTACAAGATAAAGGTATTGATACACGCTTGTTGTATGCAAAATTGCTGCATGAAGCAGTACTTAATGGAACTGATATATTTACAAGTGCAGAGCTTGTCTTTACTGATCAAGAACAAATTTCTTTGGCTCAAGGAAACCAAACGTCAGACTTTTGGGCTTCGATGTTTATACATTGTTCAGGGTACGGCCTAAAATCTTTCTTTGCTGGTAATTTTGGTTTAGATTTAGCATTACGGTTTTGGAAAAGCCATTTGTTAGTCGTACCCAGATTAAGTAAAGATGATGTTTTCTGTCTTGATTCTGGGGAAACAGGAATGATGAATCATGGAAAAACATCTGTCGTGGGAGCAAATGAAGATGCGATTCAAGTTCCACAACCCGATTTCATTCCTATTCCCGAAAAGAATGATAACGTCAAAAAGGGACTAAAAAAACTTTATAAATGGGAAGATGCTGGCAAACAATTAGCAGTGGCATGCGTAAAAGTTGACATGCCTCAAATGTCAGCCGCTGCTCGCTCATTGAATATCAATTATGGAGAACCTTTGGATAAGCATATGTACGTACTTCCAGGCAAAATGACCGAATCGCCGTATGTCACTGACGTAGTAACTCGCATGATCTTTGATAGACTAAACGGTCACAAAGATGTAGCAAGCCGTCCGTGTGACCAGCTACAATAAGGAATCAATGAATACAGAAAAATACTATTCAATCACTGAACTGGAAGCAATGGGACAAGTTATTCCAGGTGAAGCACCTCTAGTTGATCGTAGAGTACAACTCGGAAGAGCAAACGTATTCTATCCTTGTGTAGTCATCGAAGTTGCTGGCAAAGGACAAATCAGCATTGGAGACGAAAATATCTTTTTTCCAATGGCTTTTATCGTAGCCGCTCAGGGAGGAATAATCTTGATTGGTAGTAATAATCAGCTTGGTGAGGGTGGAGTTTATATAAAAGCAAACGTTCCCGGTGCAGAAATCACAATTGGAAATAACGGTCGGTATCTACAGGGTGCCCAGATTTTGGGTCGTAAAACACAGTTGGGCAACGGTACTCAAGTCATTGGACAGATTACTGTACAAAATACCAACCTTACAGGAGGTGGCAATCATACAGAGCCCAATCCCGATGAGCGGGGAGCAGTGTTAAAGGGCATGGGTACTGCCAGAGATATCAATCTACAAAAGGGTGATGTAGTAAACGGTTGGGGTGATTTCTCCCAATCACTCATAGAAAGACAAATAGCATATCATCCAGTTAAAAAAGCTTAGGAGATTATTACGAAAGAAAACTCTGTTCAGCTTGGCTGTGGACTAATCGGAATTGGCCGTAAATGGGGTGCTCGGGAAACTGCTATTCCTGATGAACAATCGGCTTCAGAATTTCTTTCCGTTGCTTTGACACTCGGTATTACATTTTTTGACACGGCACCAGCCTATGGAGACAGTGAGGAGAAACTGGGCAATTGGCTGCATGGTCTATCGGCAGAACGGCGTAAAACTCTAGTAATTGCTACTAAGTGCGGCGAATACTGGGTAGCAGATGACCAAGGCACTCTGGTTGACCATAGTTTTGCAACACTTACAGCTGGTATTGATGCAAGCCTGCAAAACTTGGGAGAAATTGATATCTTGCAAGTTCATAAAGCAACTGAGGAAGTACTGAGAAGCCCTGATCTCAGTAGAGCCTTGCAGTACGCACAAGAGCAGGGCATTACTCAGTTTGGAGCAAGTGTCAGTAGTGTGGCAGCGGGCCAAGTAGCTATTACTGATGGACGATTTTCATTTTTGCAGTTTCCACTTAACTACCAAAATCAGAGCATGATCGAGCTGGTTGAGTTATGTGAGGCAGCAGGAGTTACCCCAATCATTAATCGACCAGTCAATATGGGAGGATTACTGATGGAAGGTGAAAAAGAAGTGGCTCTACGAGATGCTTTTTCCTTTATCATAAGAACTTTATCTGTTGGCATCATTTTAACTGGGACGAAGAATCCAGGCCATCTCGAAGCAAACTTACGTATTTTTCAACAACTTCAGCGTGAGATGTCTCAACACAAAAGTTGATTCGTTAATTGGACACCGCTCTACTGCAAATTGCTTCAATTTGCTCTGCACGATCTTGAATTTCCACTGATTGCTTAAAAAGCTTGGCAGTTTGCTCTGACATATCAAAGCTGTCTTCATCCTGAGGGATCTGGGAGTCAAGTTCATCGAAAAGATTTTTATAGTTGGAGGTATACGCATTACGCAGTGCTTCGCAGCTTAATGGAGGAGAGTACATACTATTGTAGCCCATCGCAATAAACCGCCAATGGAAGGCAAGGACGAGTAGCAAAATACCATTGATAACCCCTGAAGCGATAAATAATTGTTTCATAATTGAACTTACTATATACTACTACTTAGAGCGTGAGCCTACTGGTCAAAAACCAGTAGGCTCCTTTTTTTTGCTCTTTACTACTTGTCTGTAACTACTTAGTCACATCCCCACTTGTCTAATAACACGCCGAACCAATCCCGAGAATAGTTCTTGGGCACAACCGCGCTGGTCATGTATTTAGCATTGCTGCGGTCTGTTTTCCACTCAATTCTAACCATCCCAACCCACAGATAGCCATTGGTCTGCACAACGGAAGTGTTTGGACTCGACTGCCAAACCGTGTGCTTGTTGTTCTGGTTTCTGCCCGTAATCTTCACCCACTTCAAGGTAGCAGGATTAGGGCAAGCATTGCCTACACGCAACACTTGTCCATTGCTGCCAGCTTGAGCTACTTCGTACACAAACAACGTACCACCGAAGACCAGTGCCACGACAACAGCACCGATGATCATCCACTCTGTGACTGCGCTTCGTACTACACGCCCAAACGTACCGTACATGATTTACCTCTTTCAGGAAAGCCAAAGTTTCAACATCACAAAAAAAATCTGAGGACAACAAGTAGTGTTAAAGAGCTGTACCTAAGATTACCGCTGTCAGAAATGCTAGTAATTTCTGAAGCAACTTTCTTAAGTATCGGTATTATTGTTTGGAAGAATCAAACTCTCAATGAAGCAAATTTATGTAAAATTTGATGCTATATAATTAATCCACACAAATGAATAAAACCCACATCATCTCGGTTGGAACAATCTACGTTGACATCAGCTGCCTCCAGTTTCCCTTTGATGATGCACTCTTACTCCACAAAGAAACCGTCGGTAAAGTCTATGATCTGGTCCCAGGAGGTTCAGCTTTCAACTTTGCTCGTCTCTGTACTCACCTGAATATTCCTGCCATCTTTGTAGGCAAAAGAGGCACCGATGGCCTCGGCCAACTCCTCGAAAAACTAGTACTCGATTCAGGTGTCACCCCGCACTTGGTTGTCGATGAAAATGCCCAAACAAACATTGCTGTTCACTATGTCCGTGAAGATGGTGGCTCGATTATGACCTCATGCGGAACAGCCAACCAATCACTCTCGGCCGAGACCGTCACAACAGAACTAGAAAAAATCTTGCCTCAAGCACAGTATCTATACTTTGGTGGCTGCTTTAAACTCAAATCACTCCTACCTGCATACGCACAACTCGCCAAGTTAGCCAAAAGCCACGGCGTCAAAGTTGTGGTCGATCATGGCCGAATCAACAATAGTGTTTCTGCCGAAGATATTACTCATGTCAAAGCACTCTTGGCTCAGGCCGACTACTACTTGCCCAGCATCGATGAGTTCTTGGCCACTTGGGAAGTTGATACACTCGAGGACGGCTTTGCAGTAGCTGCCACAAAAACACCTGCCGTGATTGTAGTCAAAAACTCAGAGCAAGGTGTCGTTATTTATGACAATAAAAAAATGACTCACGTCCCAGCTTTTACTGTAAAAGTCTTGAATTCTGTAGGAGCAGGGGATAGTTTTAATGCTGGTCTTTTGGCTGGACTATCAGCAGGCAAGAGCATCGAGGAAAGTGCCAAGTTTGCCAGTGCAGTCGCTGCCGTTAAAATCTCTACACTTGATGAAATTTCACTCGAGAAGGTTATGGCTGTTCTTGAATCAAATGCGTAGCCATCCTGTATAATCCAAGTATGATCACATTCTTCCTCGAGCTTTTTTTCACTTTTCTACCCAAACTGGTCTTTGTACTGAACTTTACCGCCGGGAGTATTTTTTTCTTTTTATACCTACCATCACTGCTTTTTGATAATGAGCTGGTACCGACTTGGATTTACAACACAGCTGCCTACGATGTATTCACCTGGTTGTACTACGCAGTAATTTTTTCTGCAGGTGGGCTGTTCTTGATTCAGACTGTCCGTCGCTCCAAAGGCTGGTTTACCCAAACCAAAACCCGAGTACAGCAAGTCCCCGTCAAGCAGTGGCTGGCTCTAGGCACGTTGCTTTTCATCTTTTTCTTTCCTGCACTGCTGTTTCTGACCAACTCCGATGCCTACAACTCTGGCGCTACTACGTACGGCATCGGTCTTGTCATGATATTTTTCTTTTTCTTGATGGGTGGCCACGCAGCCGTCATGGTATACCTCTTATTCGCCGTCAAAAACCTGCTAGTACAGGTGGGGAAGCAGTACAAATCCCTTGGTAAGATCGGTCAGGCTGTCCCAAGGTGGCTGAGTACGTCAGTGCGGACAATCCTTTTGATCTATCCGATATTTGCAGGGCTATCTGGTATGGCCTTATTTTTTACTGAAGTGATGGATAATCCACAGGCAAGTCGTTTTTTTATCGTGAATGCAGCAATAAAGAACACCTGTTTTATGGATCCAGATCGTGAAAACTGCCCGACCAGAGCAGAGGAGATCGCCTACATTGAACCAGCACAGTACAAAATGCTGGAAGACTGCTGCCAGGTGAACTATCAATATCACCCAGAGACCAACCTCTATTCATTAGTCGTACGATACACACCGACTAAAGCAGTCGTGTTTGATTGGCGATTTACTCACGAAACGAGTATCGACTTTAAGGAGTATGATGTCTCACTTTTTGGCCGAGATCACTTAGTTAACCCGCCCGAGTGGGATGGACCTTGGTACTTTGAGGATTGGGAGTACTTGTAGGTGCAAGTAGGTCTTGTAGGTCTTGTAGCTCTTGGGCTGCAATCAGCTCACAGCCAGTGTGCGCTCAATCTGAGAGATGCGTTGACGGACTACTGCCAGCTCAACTTTAGTTGCGTAGACATCATCAACAGTCGAAAGAGCTTGATTGATCACCTGAGCTATTTCTTTGGTTTGCTGTGTTAACGCCTCGTTTAGTTTGAGATCTACTGTTTTGAGTATGGACTTGGTTTGCTGTGCTAACGCCTCGTTTAGTTTGAGATCTACCGTTTTGAGTATGGACTTGGTTTGCTGTGCTAACGCTTCATGTAGTTTGAGATCTAGTTTTTTATCGATCATTACATCAACCTGTGCAAGCAATACCTTGTTGTTTGCTGAAATGTTTGTTGCAAGTAAGCCCTTGATTGCTTGTAAGTCTTGAGGAGTTAATGACATATATTCTTCCTTTACTCTAACATTTTTACTAAAAAACGTACAGCGACACACGGAGGGGTCTGATGATTGG
>CAYUES010000045.1:0-8086 GCA_964443885.1 uncultured Pseudomonadales bacterium | reverse complement strand
CTCGCAACATCGCTCGAGTCACAACGCAAACTGACCGATGAACTCTCAGTTTCTACCAAACGACTCTCTGAAGTGCTGTCAAATAATCAAGCTCGTGGCGAGTGGGGTGAGCGGATTATTGAAGATTTATTACAAGCAAATGGCCTGATGGAAGGTGTCCATTATCTGCGTCAAATGCACTTGAGCAACTCGACTCTGCGACCTGATATTACCTTGCTTTTGCCGGACAAAAGATGTGTCGCTATTGATGTAAAGTTTCCGTACAGTGAAATTCAAAAACTCGCCGACAGCCCTAACAAAGAACAGCAAAAAACACATCTACAACTTTTTAGTAAAAATTTAAAAGACAAAATTAATAAAGTTGCGGACTACATTGATCCCAGTTCAGGCACTTTAGACTACGCAATTCTTTTTGTTCCCAATGAAATGATTTTTTCTTTTTTAAATCAAAAGTTGCCCGATATTATTGATTACTCTTTCAAGAAACGAGTGCTACTCGTTTCACCGTTTACGTTCTTGGTGGTGGCACGGACGGTACTGGAAAGTTACCGCAACTTCATGATCTCCGACTCGCTACGTGATGCCGTGATTCAGGTTGATGAGTTTGTAGCAGAGTGGGGCAAGTTTAAAGAACAGTTTGATAAGTACGGTCGTAGTTTAAAGACGTTACAGACAGACTACGAGCAGCTGAATGGCACTCGTGTCCGACAAATGGAGCGCAAGATTGAGAAGATCGAAAGTGTTCGGCAGGGTGGCGCACTGAAGGCTGCTGAAGTTTTAACACAGGATATCTTGCCTGAAATTTTGGAGCCAAAAGGCTAGAAACTAGCACCTTACTAGAAGATAGGTAGTTCTGCAAAGTGCTTAATCTAACAGCTCTCTCCTGAAAAATTCTAAATCTTTTGTGACGGCTTGTTCCCAATTTGCGTTAGGTTGTAAATTGTGGTCAGCGCCTGGATATTGTATATAGTCATAGCTGATTGATTGAAGTAATTCGATAGTCTCTGCGCTTTCCGAAGCATTTTCTGCCGCATCGATCTCTGCTAGTTTTTTAGCGCGGCGTTTATTTTCTGCTAGCAACTTGTCCACAAACTCATTGCTCCAAATATGAGGAGCTGCCTCGTCATTGGTGCCGTGTTGGATCTGGAGTGGCCCCACTAAACCGTCCAAGTATTTAGTAAATGAAAAATCCCGAAGTTCATAGTCGTCCTCTAGTTGGCTGAGCCAAATTCGCATCCCTTTCCCTTCGTCTTCATTTTCATCGGTGAAGTATAAAATCGAGTAAGGAAAAGGAACAAGAACTGGTGCCCAAAGTGTAGTGGGAATTGATTCTTGCATCGCCACTAACGTGCTCATCGCAATCTGGCCGCCGTTGCTGTGCCCCCAGATCCCAATGCGATCGGTTTTGTGAAGAGCTGGTGTCTGCGTCAGAGGAGTTTCGGACTGTGTAACTATATTTTGTGCGGTAGTTTCATCAACTAGATTTGCAGTAACTGGCGTACCTTTTTGGCGAATCGTTTCAATCAGTTCGATCACCGCAATCGGTTTTTCAAATCGGGCTTGCCAGGAGTCACTCGGCTCGGGATCACTTTCACCGTAGCCAAAGAAATCAGGTGCAATAGTAATAAATCCTTCTCGTGCGAAAACAGCGGCTGCATTTTTAGTGCCGACCCCGGTGGTGAAGATACTCAGTGGCACGTACCCCCGTAGCATCACAATCACTGGCGTGGTGGCAGTTACGGTGGCAGGCACGTTAAGCTGCCCAGTCATTTTTTTACCTAATGCATTGTACTCAAAGACATAGCTTGTAAATTCTTCGGTAGTAGAAAGTTCTTCTGTAATGGTAATCGTTCGAGGTTGATAGCTGCGTTCACGAAGTGCAGGGATTGTGTATGCAAGAAGTGGCAACTCTTTTTCTTTTTGTGTATTAAAAATTGCGGGAGATGAGACGGAAAAATCTTCGCGTTGGATAAAGTACACACCTCCAAAGAAACCAGCAATCACCAGTGCGATACTTCCTAGAATAATTGCAGTTATTTTGAGGTACTTCATTGTCTAAATTGTCCTGCTGTTGGGTTCCAGTACAGAGTTTTGGTTGAAAATTTCTGAATTATGATTGTTTGAGCTGGCTGAGGATCGGCATTCATCTCGAGATAGTATAAGCGCCCTGAGGTAGCTGGTTGCTGCAAACCTTCCGCCACTGTCAGCCATCGTATGTGATCAAAAAAGGCAGGATGAACAAGCTCTGATTGGTAAGTGGTTGTGAGACGGTACGGCTTTTGATTCGTCCTGCTATGTAAAGTATGTGCGATTGCTCGATGCTCACCCACACTATCATATTGAAATGCGCGATTATTCATCACAAAAAAGTTTGCGGCAAAGACTCCATAGACATTCACTACAATAAAAAGTACTAGCGCAGTACTCACTCCAATTTGAATATTTGTTCTTTGTTGTGAAAAGAAGTATCCAAGTAAAATTGGCACCAAAATAAAAAAGGGTGGAAAGTAGGCTTCAGAAGGTGGTCCCGCTACAAAGTATGCTCCAACTAAAACTACAAAACAAACAAGTGCAACTTCAACCACGGGAGGAAGATCTTTTTTGTAGAGTTTGAACGCGGCGAAGATGCTGGCTGCGAGAGTGGTTACAAACCCAATTAAACTCAGAGCAATTGAGTCAACGCCAAACATCCGTCCACCAAAAAGCCAAAAGGCTTGCAGCGTATTTATAGTTTTGTTGTCTGAAGAAATGCCAACTTGAAAGCGCTCCAAAATTTGAGCGATAAACCATTTGCCGAACTCAAAAACTTGATTGGTACCGCCCATCAAGGGATAGAGTAACTGCGGCAAAACTGCGAGTAGCCCAACTCCAATAGCAAGTGAAAGTATCTTTATATTGATAGGATATTTTTTCCGTATGAATACATAAGGGATTAAAATTAAGAGAGGTGCATTTGAAAGTTCAAATTGAAAAAGGAGTAAGCCAGAAAGTACCACCAAAACAAGTTTTGTAGGTGAGTAGTTTTTCCATAAGGCAGTTAACGCCCAGAGATAACAAACAGTTGCCAACGGAATCGGTGTGGTGTGATACGGCATGCGGCTTGCAGCTATAGCTAGTGGCGAAACGGCCAGAATAGCTACAGCGTAGTAGGCAGCTTTTTTACTAAGGTGAATCGTAACGAGTTCGTACAGCACGATAATGGCAGCGATACTCAGCAGTGCAAAAAATGTATGTTGCGCAAGTGTTGAAGTACCAAAGAAGACCATTACCAGCATTTCTAGCCAAATTGCTAGTGGCCCTTGATGCAACCAAGGGCGACTAGAAGTGATTCCAACTAATGGGAGTGTGCCTGACTCAACTGCTTGATGTGCAGCTAGTAGATCATGCCCGGCATCAAAGAAGAAGATGCCGTGGGTTTCAAGTTGATACGTTCGCAAAAAAGTTGCCAGTCCAATCAAGAGTACCAGAATAACATTCTTCTTCAAAAAAACTGTCAGAGGTTGATTGTAAATTTTCATACCCGGTATTTACATGTTAGACTAACCACATGAGAAATCTCTTTACTATTGTTATTATATGTTTTATTGGAGTTATTTCATGTAGTACTTTTCTAACGGCGAGAGTATCGGCGCAAGAAAACATCACGACACCAACTTATTTCAGAGGTAGTGTTGAAGAAGTACTTGAAGAGCGACAAGTTGATGCCGAACGAAGTCTCTATACCCAAATCCTGTCGGTCCGTCGTGAAGACACTGGCGAAGTCGTGGAAGTGCAAGTTGGTAGCGAATTTCAACCGCTCAATCAAACGCAGTTATTGAAGAAAGGCAAGCAAGTCGTACTTTCCGAACAACAAGTCATGCCTGGTCAAAATGAAGTAGTTCTGGCTGACGTCTATCGGTTGTCAACAGTTGTCTGGTTAACAGTGCTTTTTGCAGTCGTGGTGTTGGTAATTGGCCACCTGCGTGGCTTAAGTGCGTTGACCGGAATGGCGGTCAGCATCTTGATTTTAGTGAAGTTTATTATTCCACAAATTTTGAATGGTGCGAATCCTGTCATGATCAGTTTGTTGGGCTCGCTCGGTATTGGAGGTATCACCATGTACATTGCACACGGTTGGAAGATTAAGTCACATCTGGCTTTGGCTTCGATGTTATCAGCTTTAGTAGTTGTAGCGGTGCTTTCGTATATCAGTGTGCAAACAGCACAGCTTGTTGGCTTAGGGAGTGAAGAAGCATACTTCTTACAGTTTGGTGATACCGCTAAAATTAACCTGCAAGGATTATTATTGGGAGGAATTATTTTGGGAGCGCTCGGTGTGCTGGATGACATTACAGTTTCACAAGTCTCGCTGGTTTTTCAGTTGCGTGCTGCCAAAAAAGATATTTCACTCAGTGAGTTGTATCAGCGTGGTTTGGCAGTGGGTAAAGATCACGTTGCGTCATTGGTTAATACGCTAGTCTTGGCGTATGCGGGCGCAAACTTACCACTCTTTTTGCTATTTATGCTCAACGAACAAACTCCGTCTTGGGTAACTTTAAATAGTGAAATCATCGTCGAGGAAATTATTAGAACACTGACTGGATCAATTGGTTTAGTAGTAGCGGTTCCGATTGCTACCTTTTTGGCAGCATATTTTGCAATTAGACAGCCGATACAGAAGATTGATGACTTCCATTCCCACTCGCACTAATTGTAGTGCAGTAAATCGCTGACTGTACCTTTCAAGGCAAATTGAGTTCTAGTTTTCATCTGGCTCTAGACGTTTAAAGCAACTTAGTTGCATATTAGAAAAACTCTTGTACAATAATGAAATGACAATTTTTTACATTCTTTTCAGTTTGCTTGGTGTAAGTGCGGTTTCATTCTTGGGTATTTTTACCCTTTCGTGGCGGAAAACTAAAATTCATGATTTTCTGTATGGCTTTGTAGCACTTGCTGCCGGTACCATGATGGGTACGGCTTTTTTACACTTGCTGCCTGAAGCAGTTGAGACGATGGATAGTCACTCAGTATTTTTGGCCGTGCTATTGTCATTTGTGTTCTTCTTTATTATTGAAAAATTTTTGCACTGGCGACACTGTCATGAAGACAACTGTGAAACGCACACATTTGGCTACATGAATTTACTGGGGGATTCTTTTCATAACTTTTTAGATGGTGTAATTATTGCCACTGCCTACATGACTTCTATTGAAGTTGGAATTGCGGCGACACTTGCAGTATTAGTTCACGAAATTCCTCAAGAAATTGGTGATTTTGGCGTCTTGCTCAAAGCTGGTTTTACCGTTAAAAAAGCACTATTAGTCAACTTTTTTACCGCCCTGGCTGCAGTAGTTGGAGGTCTGGTTGGGTACATGCTTAGTACCTATACCGATTCATTTGTACAAATCTTGACACCATTTGCAGCGGGAAGTTTCTTGTACATCGCGGCGACCGATCTACTGCCACAGCTACAAGAAGAGCGAGTCGTCAAACGCTCGGTGCTCAGTTTGCTCATCTTCTTATTAGGAATTGGAATTATGTATCTGCTTCAAGTTTTCTTTCATGCGTAAATTCGCTCAAAATACGTTGTGCAGTTTCAATCGTCTGGTCAGCACCTGTTTTGTGTGGATTAACTTCAACAAGATCAAAACTGACGGTACTGGAATATTTCTGTATGCAGCTAATAAGCGGCAGTACATCTTCGAGTAAAAAGCCATCTCGGCATGGAATGCCAGTGGCTGGAGCAATACTTGCGTCCATCGCGTCAATATCAAATGAAATATGAGTATGAGCACAGCGACTGACGAGTGCTTGGATTTTCATACAGGTAGCTTCTTGGCTGTTTCGTACGGCTGCTACCGAAATAACGGGAACCTGGTGAGTGGTGATAAAGTTTCGCTCCTCAGGATCTTGATCAAAAGATAGATTGCCGATATACATCATCTGTTGTGGTGCTAATTTGCTACTGAGTGCTTGGTCAATAGCGGGTACTCCAATTCCATCAATGGCAGCCCGCAGGTACATGCCATGAAAATTACCAGACGGGCTGGTAGCAAGCGTGTTGATGTCGGCATGTGAGTCGATTTGAATGTACGCCACTTCGGGCAGTGGTACTCGGGCAGAGAGCGCAAGGAGCGAAGCAAACGTCACGCTGTGGTCGCCACCAATAACGATCTGTGTTTCGGCTGATTGGAGCATGGCCCACATCAAGTATGCCGTCTCAGTTGAGTACTGTAAAACGGTCTGCCAGTAGTTTTCCTGTATGTGTTCGGGTGTGGGAAAGTGATATGAATCAAGCGCACCAGGATTTTGTTGCAGAAAATCAGTAGTAATGACGGCAGCGGGGCCGTCTTCCACTCCTAGATTTGCTTCAGTTGCTCCAATTGGTGGGTACTGAAGGCCAAGCCGAGAAGAAACTCCAAAGTAATGAGGGTGCATACAAGTATGGCAGTATAGTCACGAGTGGGGTGATCTGCAAGTGAAAAACAGTGCCAATTAGTCGCACGGATGAACTGGATTACCGATACTAACTAAGACGCCAGCTATATCACTTGTGGCAATTTTCTTATTCTTTTTATCGTATGCTTCAACTCTAAAGTAGTTGGTTTTACAACTTGGTAAGTTAAAAGTTTTGGTGAGCTTACTGGTGGTATCTTGAAGCTTAAAGCTGCTTGCTGAGTTTTTGGACATATAGATTTTGTACTTACTGGCACCAGAGTAGGCATTCCATTTCACCACAACACGACTATCTTTGGGAGAAGTAGCCGTAATGCCAGTTACTTTGCCAGAAACTTGGGCAGGTGGAGTTGGCTTGGGCGTACTAGTCGGCTTAGGGGTGGCCGATGGTTTTGGGGTACTGGTTGGTCGTGGAGTAGCAGACGGTTTGATTGTAGAGACAGGCGTCGCCGTTGGCACCGGGGTTGGGAAGCTGGTTGGATTGGGTTGTTGATTTTGACAGCCTTCTTTGTTGGCCGCGTGACAAACTTTGACGTCATAAATTTCTACTTCACCATACTGTTGGACACCATTAACTTTGCCTTCTTTTGATTGGACGTACATACCGGCTTTAAAGTACCCACCAGTATATTTAGCTGGCAAAGAGCCGACGCGTTGGCCATTGTAGTAGTAGGTAGTTTCATCATTTACAACTTCAAATGCAACGGTGAAGCGAGTGCCGAGTTGATAGTTATTTGTCAAAATAATGTCGGCCTTTTTGTAGCGATTGGCATCGACAAACAGCGTTTTACCTTCTAGTCGGAAAACTGTTACGTCATCCTTGTTATCGTGTATTTGTCCGACAACCACGTGAGGTTTGGTTGTAGGGATATGAGTGATTTTCTGATCAATAGTCATGATGTGATAGCCACTTGAGGTACTCCAACAGGCTTCTTCAACTTTATCTTTGTCTGGACAGTCTGAGGCAAATGTATATGGATTACTGTGATCGCGTCGTTCACGGAGCTCAGAGCGGGCATAACTTGAGCCATCCGTTGTATCACCACCAGCTGGAGAGTAAAAAGTGACGGCATCTTTGGCATCGTTCAATTTAAAGTATTGACTGGTATACGTGGCGAGCTGAGGCTGTTTAATTTCGTCAGGGTCACCAGGCTGTGGAGTATCAATAGGTAATGTTAACTTCCAGTATGAAAGATTAAACACATCAGATGGCTGAGAAGCAACCGAGGCTTGGGCGGCCAAACTGGCTTCTTGGCGTTGTGTTTGGACGATGTTGGCAACGGCAAAAGTAGAAGCTACGCCCGCCAGTACCAATGTTGCTGCCACAAACAGTGAGATTCTTTTACTTAATTTTTTTGATTTTACAAATTTTTTTGCCATGATCTGATTATCATATACAAAACTGTTTGTCTCACTCAAGGGGGAATATATGGTTGCGCTTGCTATTGGGTTTTTTTGTTTGTAATCTTAATGCTTATGAAAAAAAATAATCAATCTTCTAGACCTGGAAAAGACACTCAGTATGTGCAGTTTGGCTACCACCCCTCACCATTGATTTATATGAGTGCCCCAAAGCACCTTTGGAAGACCTGCAGGTATGCTTTGATGTGCTCAATACACTGCCTGAGAAACTAGAAATGCATAAATT
>CAYUES010000044.1:1555-8360 GCA_964443885.1 uncultured Pseudomonadales bacterium | reverse complement strand
ACTAGCTCTTAGTTCTCGAGAGTTGGCAAAGTCAGATGATGAAAATATAGTTTCGGCTAACAAAAAACTCCTCTGTTAGAGGAGCATGCGGTCAGTGAAGTGGTCAAAATCTAGTTGCTAGATTTGAGGGTAACTCACGGCCGATGCTCGTCGGTACACTGCAAGTCTTCTTGCAGAATATTTTGAAGATCGGACTTGAGTGTTGTTGCTCTTACCGTTGCGGCACAGTTCTGGAGTTTCACCAGATTCCACAAAATATGTAGTTTATTTATAGCAAGGTATTGAGCAGTTGTGAAGGGTGAGGAAGAGAGCTCAGTATGGTAAATTACTGATCCAATGACAACAGGGACAAAGAACGAAGTAAAAAAACGAATACATACATTTTTAGCCCAGCATCCACTTGCAGTGATCTCGACTGTGAATCTTGAAACGCTACAACCTGAATCTGCTTTAGTGGCTTTTACGCAAACAGAAAATCTAGAACTAATTTTTCAAACGCAAGACGATACTAAGAAATTTAAGAATCTAGAGAAAAATAATAAAGTTGCTTTTGTAACAGGTTGGGAAGTAGAGAATCATATCTCATTACAGTCAGAAAAAGAAAAGTATCTAGAAATTTTCAGAGCCAAGAAAACTCCCTGTGATGATGAGTTTTTATTGCATCCAAAGTCGGTTTTGTACCTAGTTACTCCGACTTGGATACGATTGTCTGACTACTCAGGAGAATATCCAAATATTGTGGAATATGGCACTACAAGTGCAGCTAATTGTGCTATCTGTTCTGCATAATAAACTATAGTTTTTACTCGAGTATGAAGCTTAGGATAACTGCTATGCTATAATGGCTGATCGACCTACTACCTATGCTAATAAAAGTTCTATTTTCAGCGGTAACGCTCACGGTTCTTTTCAATTTTTTGGTTTTTGATCTTAATCCCGGCATCGGTCTCAGCTTATTTTTAGTGATTTCAAATCTATACTTTTTCGTTCTTCGCTCTGGTACAAAAGAGAATACTCAACGTGGTTTAGTTGCATCAGGAGTTAGTATTATTTTTGCACTACTTTTTGCTGTTCGAGCAAATGGTGCTGTTCAAATAGTTAATATTCTTAGTGCAGTATTCACGCTAGGTATTGCTGGATACTTCTACAAAAGTGAAACAAACTTTTCATATACAGAAAAAATAATTCTATTTCCACTTATTTTATTGGGAAGATCACTAACTGCTTTTGGTCAGGTTTTTAAGCTGGGGCAGAGTACTTTCCAACATTCTGAAGAAAAGAATCTTGTTAAACCAATTATGCGTGGGCTGGCTGGTGCAGTGCCGATTATCTTTATTTTGGTATTGGTCTTGGGTGCTGCCGATCCGATCTTTGAAAAGTTGGTCTCTGATGCATTTTCCAATTTAGGCGAGCGTACCGTGGCCTCGATCGTGGTATTTGTGGCAGCTTTGTTAGCCGCATTTGCCCGAATTCACAAACAGTTTAGCGCACCTGAAACTTTCAAAGTGCCTAGCAATAACACCGTTGAGTTGACGGTTATAGCTGGCGCTGTCGCTGTTGTTTTTGCAATTTTTATGTCGATTCAGGTTCAGTATTTATTCTCATCAGTTGGGGAGCGCGAGCTTTCTTCACTCGGAATTTCTTCAGAAACATACTCCGAGTATGTGCGTAAGGGTTTCTTTGAACTCTTAGTGGCAGCTTCAATTGCGAGTACGGTAATTTTATTGATTCTACGATATTTGCGTGCTGTCAGTTTTGCAGTTACCACCAAAGTCTTGCAGTGGACTGGTGCCATTCTAACCATCGAAACAATGTTGCTTTTATTCTCAGCTGGCAAGCGCTTAGCCTTGTATGCAGAAGCACATGGCCTGACTCGGGCTCGTATTTTTGGAATCGTATTCCTGGCTTGGATTGCGATGATCTTGGTATTTTTCTTGATCAGACTCTTCAATAAAATTAAACTGAGAGAGTTCTTTATCTCGATTAGCGCTGTAACGGTGTTGGCTTTATTCTCGATTTCCATCTGGAATATTGATCGACTGATTGCTGAAGAATTTCAGCCTACGGTAAATGGAGAAAAGGATTATTCGTATATTGCACGGCTTTCGCCCGATGCGGTAGATGGTTGGGCTGAAGCGGTGGAAGATGCTGAAAGAACTATTGTGGAGCTCGAAAATGAACCAGAGTTATCTGCAGAGCACAATCGAAGGTTGTACTATGTTTCGAGCACTTTGCGGTATATTTCTTATGACATAGAGAACTTGAAGAGTGAAAAAAAGTGGCAAGAAAAAAATCTTTCGATGGAACGAGCTCTGAAGCGAGTTGAAAAAAATAGTGCTGTATTTGATACATATCAAAATCTTATGGATCGAAATACTGCTTTACTGCAAAGAGTATCTGAAGAAGAGCAGCGCAGAACGCAGCTTGATCGTTCAGATACCGCTCCATTGAGTGAGTAGTTTTCACGTAATTACCAATTAAATAGTGTTATTCTTGCCTCTATAAAGAAAAGTGGAGTCTTGCGCAGCAGTATTCTGAAGTTCTATGATGAGTACTATATGTTTGCATTTCTTGTTTTTATATTGTTTGGGTATGTGGTCTATCTACATTTCAAGATTAATGAACTTGGCAGAAGAATAGGGCAGGGAGTACCACAAGCTAACGGTTTACCTGAGTTTCCAAAGCCTGGTCAAGGTGCAGCTCATTCAAAAAGCACCGGCTATGTGCCGGCAGTACAGCCAGCATCATTTGGCCAAGCAAGTGGTCAACTGGCAGCGCAGTCAACTGATCAGGCTAGTAATAATCCCACGTTTCAACCGCAAGTTCATCAAGCAGTTCCAGCACAAGAAAGTGCGCTTTGGCGTTGGATTTCAACTGATTGGCCACTTAAGCTCGGTGCATTTTTGGTGCTACTGGGACTGGGTTGGTTTGTCAGCTATGCCTTTGCCCAAAACTGGATCGGGCCGATGGGCAGAATTACACTGGGCTTAGTTTTTGGCGCAGTTCTCTTGGTAGTTGGTTTCTTGAGAGCAAAGAAAGTGGAGCAACAAGGCACGATACTGATGGCGCTTGGTGCCGCAGCTATCTTGATCACCACGTACGCGGCGCGCGAAGTCTACGACTTCTTCACGCCGCTTTCCGCCTTGATGCTAATGGCGTCAGTCTCGGGCTTCATTGCGTACTCTAGTGTGGTAGACAAAGTGATGTCTCGCTCGCTAGTTGGACTACTGGTTGGTTGTATCGCTCCATTCCTGACAGTTTCTGCTGATCCATCAGTTTCTGGTTTATTCCTGTACTTATTTGTGTTGATTGCTGCTCAAATTTGGATCGTCACCATTACAGGTTGGAAAGAACTCTTGGTAGCGGCGGCGGCCATTTACGGCTTGTTTAGCATGATTAGCTTGTCTTCTAGAATTCCTGCCTCAGAAACATCGCTGATGATCGTTTTAATTACTGCATTTGTAATCATGTTCTATGGCGTAGGCGTAATTTCTTCACTAAAGTCCAAAAAGATCGAACTAGCAGATGTCTTCATTAAATTAATCTCTGCCGGTATTTTTATGCTCTGGGTGAATGGCCTAGTAGAAGATCACTGGCAAAGCCTGGTGATGGTGCTGGCAAGTGGCTTAACTGCACTCGCCGCCTGGGGTTTACTACTCCAAACCACTAACCGCTGGCTGGTCGTTCTACACGGTGCACTTTCACTTGTCTACTTAGCAGTGGCGGTGGCCTTTGAACTTGAAGGAGTAGTGGCGCTGCTTGCGTATATTGCACTGACCACGGTTGGAGCATACTTGGCAGGCATGATTACGCAAAACTATAAAACTGGCCAAGCATTTGGTTTGCCGTTTGTATGGCTATTTATTGCTGCGATAGTTCAAATAGGCTATCGACCAGTTTGGTCAGAAATTCTAGTTGTTGGCGTACTTGCAGTCGTCCTTACAGTGCTTGGTACATACTGGTACTCAAAACTTAGCGAAAATGATGGGTTTGAAAAACCAGCGGCCAACTTTATTACCGTCTATCTGTATGGCGCACTGCTGACGAGTGTAATTTTTATCTGGATGAGTCTTGAAAAATTACTGTTGGCCAAAGATACAGCCCATGCGTTAGCGCTGGTAATTTACACGCTGGCAGGCGTTGGTATGTATGGCTATGGCGTGATTAATAGTCATCACAAAACCAAAATTGCTGGTGGAGTTTTAGTTGGAGCAGTGATGGCTCGGCTGTTCTTTGTCGAAATCTGGAACATGGTCTTAGCGGCTCGGGTAGTTGTCTTTACGTTAATCGGTGGGTTACTGATGGCAGTCGCATTTTTACGTCCAAAAAAAGTATCGGAGTAACGTATGAAACTCAAGCGTTTGATGTCTGTAAGTGTGATTGCTGCTTTTTTTATTCTAGGCATCTTTTCAGTTACCGGGGTGAAGGGGTTAACCCCGCCAATTCCACCAGAATTAATTGAAAAAGAACGAACTACTGTTGGGACCGATTCAATTATATCTGCCTATAAATCTCGAGCGATGCTCAATTTGGAAGGTCGAGCCGCGCTAACAAACGTGGTAGAAGTGGCGTTACCTGCAGGAACAACGCAAAGCGATATATACTTGGTAAATGTTTCTGATGGTGAACAGCAACCTGTAGTTTTCAAGAGAAACACAACTGAGATAAAAACACCATTCACGGTTAGTCAAAATAGGAAGCCGCTGCAGGAATTATTCGATAAAAATCCTGCGACTGGTGCTTCATTTCCTGTAGAAACACAGATGTTTAACCAAACAACTACTTTGGAGGTTACGTTGAGCGCACCAACGGTGCTAAGTGGAGTTCAACTGCCACTCGATCAATATAGTAAAGCACCAGTCAATGTGAGTGTGTCAGGCGTGGTAGACCCGGCAGGTACTACAGCAGGAACTGAATCAGCCGCAGAAGATAAGGCAATTATCCTCAACCAAGTGCCGTATAACTCGCTGATCAGATTCCCTTCGCAGATAGTGTCACGGTTGTTCATTACTTTTTCTCACAACCAACCACTTCGGTTCACTGAAGTCGGCTTAGTCCAGTCAGACTCAAGTTTGGTTTCGCAACAAGAAATTATTAGATTTTTGGCACAACCTGGCTATAATTACATGCTATATCTAGATAAAGATCCGCTGCAAACTATTCAACAACCTATGCTTGAAGTGGGTAACTTGTTGAGTCGAACCGATGTCTTGAAGTATGATCCACTGCAAATAACTGAAAATCCTAGGTACAGACCTGCTGATAAAGATGAAGATGGTGTCTTGGATGCAGACGACAACTGCCCAAGTATCTTTAACCCAAACCAAAGTGATGAAAACCTCAATCTGATCGGCGATCACTGTGAAGACTTTGATTCTGATGGTATTTTGAATGCAACTGACAATTGTCCAGAACATGCAAATGCAGCTCAAGCAGATACTGATGGCGACAAAATTGGCGACCGTTGTGACAGAGAAGAAAGCCGATTAACCGAGCAAAACCCTTGGTTGCCATGGGCGGCGATGGGAGTAACTGGCGTAATTATTGCTGGACTTTTTTATTCTGTTTTGAAGTCAAAAAAGTTAGCACCAGTAGTGCCAAACTCAAGTACTGCCCCCGAAAATCCTGATTCAAAAAAAGTTCTCTAATCAAGTAAAGATACGGTACAATATACTCCATGATTATCTTCGATGGACTTTCGGCTGCCGCTAAAAAAGAAGAGTTACTGGGACACCAAGTAGCTGAGTTGCTGCAGGCAGGTAAGAAAATTACCATCGCCGCAATTTTATTTCGTGAAGACGCAGGCAGCCAGTTGTATACACGCCTCAAGCGAGAAGCAGCCGAGCGGGTTGGGATGCGGTACTTGGCTCATGAATTTTCGCTGCTCGATCCAGTTTCTGAAATCGTCATGAAAATCCAGGAACTGAATCAGAACTCCGAGGTAACAGGCATTATTGTTCAAAAGCCCACCAAAAAAATGTGGGCAGCGGTGCGTGACGCTCCTGCCACGCACAATGGAGTAGGGGAGAACCAAACATTTTCAGAGTGGTGGCTCAGTTTGGTGAGTGCAATTGATCCACAAAAAGATGTCGACGGCCTGCATCCTGAAACTATGCACGCAATTGCAGAGGGAACTTGGAAAGAGCAGGGTAAAGTGCTGCCAGCGACTTGTCAGGCGGTGTTGGAGATTTTGCAGGCAGTTCCAGAGCTACAGGTACAAATTCAGACGATAAAAAATCCGCTCAAGATCAGAATTGTAGGTAAGTCAGACTTGCTAGGCACACCACTCTTTCATGTCTTGCGCCATGCTGGCTCAGATGTGCAGCTGCTGACACGCGCTGATCTGGAAGCTCGCAGGCAAACTGGGCAGTTCCTGACAGACGCTGATGTGGTTGTTTCTGCCACTGGCGTACAAAGTTTGATCACTGGCCAGATGGTTCAGCAAAACGTGATTTTGATCGATGTCGGTGAGCCCAGACCCGATATAGATCTGCAAAGCATCCAAGAAAAAGCAGCATTTATTACCCCAGTGCCCGGTGGAGTAGGGCCAATGACGGTAGTGTGTTTACTGGAAAACGCGGTTAAGTTGGTCCTCTAAACAAGCTCGCTCCCGCCTTTTCTTTCCAATTTTCATCTGGTGTGATATACTACTGACTTCAGTAAAAAGTATTAATCGCGGCTTGGACAGTAGTCCTGCAGTTCTTCCAGGCAGCGCCTCTCTTAACAAAGAGAAAATAAGGACAAATATATGTTGGATATCGCAAAACTTCCAAACAAAGCTCCAGAGTATGATCTTCGAGAACTT
>CAYUES010000044.1:0-1545 GCA_964443885.1 uncultured Pseudomonadales bacterium | reverse complement strand
CACCAAGTGGCTAAGTGGCACCCACACATGAAGCAGTACATCTACATGGAAAAAGACGGTGTCCACATTTTCGATTTAGGCAAGACTGCCGCTCAACTCCAACAAGCATACGATGCTGCCTATGAACTTGGTAAAACCGGTAAAACATTAGTTTTGGTTGGTACCAAGCGTCAAGCTCGTGAAGTAATTCTCGATCGCGCTGCAACAAATAACATTCCATACATTACTTCTCGCTGGTTAGGTGGCATGCTCACCAACTGGGAGCAAGTTAAGAAATCACTCCGCCGGATGGTCACCATTGAAGAAGGTTTGAAGACAGATAAATTCAAAGGCTACACCAAGTACGAGCGTAACCAACTTGAAAAAGAATTGATTCGTTTGAAGAGATTCTTTGAAGGTATTCGTCACTTACAAAACAAGCCAGATGCGTTGTTCATTATCGACGTAAATCGTGAAAAAGTGGCTGTTCGTGAAGCACAAAATGGTGGTACATTTACGATAGCTTTAGTTGACTCAAACTCAAATCCAGATACGATCGATATCGTTATCCCTGCAAATGATGATGGTCACAAAAGTGTTGAGTATATCGCCGATGCAGTGATCGCTGGCTATACCGCCGGTAAAAACGATAAGAGCTAAAAGTTACAAACTGTACAAAGGAACCTCACATGTCATACACAGCAGCAGATATTAAAGCACTCAGGGATAAAACAGGTGCAGGCATCATGGATTGTCGTAAAGCTTTAACAGAAGCAAACGGTGACATGAAAAAAGCTGAAGAGCTCGTAAAAGCTCGTGGACTTGCTCTTGCTGAAAAGAAATCAGATCGCGAAACAAAAGAAGGCTACGTGGCTAGTTATGTACACGCAACTGGCAAAGTGGCTGCATTAGTTGAGGTTTTGTGCGAAACTGACTTCGTCGGTCGTAACCCAGAATTCCAACAAATGGCTAAAGAAGTAGCAATGCAAGTAACTGCGATGAATCCAGAAAATGTTGAAGAATTACTAGCACAAGAATACCTTCGTGACTCCAGTCTGACCATCGAACAAATGGTTAAACAGTTGAGTGGTAAAATCGGAGAAAAATTGGTAGTAAATCGCTTTGTTCGATACGCAATCGGAGAATAATATCTCTAAAACCTATGTATTCAGTTAATATTTTGTTGGGCTGTTTTGTTTTTTGTACTGGAATCCTTCTGTTCTTTGCGACTCGTGAAAAGAAAGTTGCGATGCCCTTGATCGCAGGTGGCTTAGCGTTAGCGCTGACGATGGTTGTGATGGCAGTTTAGTTCTTCAGTTATTATTGAATGACTTACTATTTTCAGAGACGTTCGCCAATAGCTCACTTTACATTCAGACTATTCAAATCTACTCACTCAATTCCAAATGTATCTGTGACGTCTTCTTGAAACTCTAAAAACAGCAAGTCATTCAACTAACTAATAAACATCGAGTCCCCAAACGAGAAGAACCTATATTTTTCCTTGATTGCCTCTGTATAGGCCTTACCAACGGCACTTTCATCAAATGAAGTGAAGTCTTGGCT
>CAYUES010000043.1:1089-8442 GCA_964443885.1 uncultured Pseudomonadales bacterium | reverse complement strand
TCATTAGCGTCTCCACTTCTTCAAAGCTCAAGACTGGTTCAAGCGAGTAGTGGAAGAGCATCAGAAAAACAATCGTAATAAGTGAAGTAAACGGGGTTGAACTAAAGATCAAAAAGAATAAATGAACATAGCTGAGTGGATAAAAAAGGGAGTGGGTGTTGCCGGTAGCGCCAATTAAAAAAATAAAAGCAAAGGTTAGAACGCCGATCTCAAGTGACATTTTATCAGGAAGGACGTGCCAAAACTTGGCACGCTTGATGCGCTTTAGGATGAAAAATATCGCGATTGTAGCAGCAAAAATCTGCAACGAATACTGTTGAGTGCTGGGAATGTGCAAGACTATATACGCCAAGGTAATGGCGGCAAGTAGGATCAATGACTGAAGTTTAGCGGGATTGGGCGTAGGCATCTATGCTATACTATACCAGTATGCAAACAACTTTGCTCTCATCACTCCTTCTTCTTACTATATAAAGATATGGGGAGGTGAGTTTTGTCCAAATCCCCCCAAGAAGGGGATTTTTTGTTTGTATAAGTTGTTTTGTTTACAGCGTAATATAAGAAATATTAACTTGACTACTTAGGAGACGGATGGCACCTTCACCATCCTGCACGAGTTGCCTCCACAGACCTTGTTACTTCAATATAGTAAGCATCGTCGGCAACTCATAGCCTCCTAAATATTCAAGTTACTACTTCTCTAAGAATAGTAGAAATTAAAACAACTTTAAAAACAAAAGGAATTATATGGCACAAGTGTACGACCACAACCAAATAGAAGAAAAATGGCAAGCTGCTTGGGAGGCACAAGAACTCTTCCAGGGTACGGCTGCCGTTGATGATGCCACCAAAGAAAAACTCTATTTGTTGTTTGCGTTTGCCTATCCATCTGGTTCTGGTCTGCACGTTGGCCACGTTGAGAGTAAAACGGCCTTAGATATCTTGGCACGTTTTAATCGAATGAACAATAAAAACGTCTTCTTTCCTGTGGGCTGGGACGCGTTTGGCTTGCCCGCAGAAAACTATGCCATTAAAACGGGCGTTCCGCCTGTGGAAACTACAAAGACAGCTATCGATACTTTCCGTCGTCAAATCAAACGAATCGGTATCTCGTACGATTGGAAAAGTGAGTTAGCGACTTGTCACCCCGAGTACTACAAGTGGACTCAGTGGATTTTTCTGAAATTATTTGAAAAAGGCTTGGCCTATCAAGCAGTTGGTATGGTCAATTGGTGTCCAAGTTGTCAAACAGTCTTGGCCAACGAGCAAGTCGTCAACGGTGCGTGTGAGCGTTGTGGGACAGAAGTCGTTCAAAAAGAGATGAAGCAGTGGTTTTTCAAAATTACCGACTACAAAGATGAGTTAATTTCCGGTTTGGACCAAGTGGACTGGCCCCAGGCTACAAAACAGCAACAATTGAACTGGATCGGTAAATCTTCGGGTGTAAAAGTGCAGTTCCAAATCAAAGATTCTGAACACAAATTGACTTGTTTTACAACTAGAATTGATACGATTTTTGGTGTTACATTTCTGGTAATTTCTCCAGAAAAATTCAAAGAGCTGAAGTTGGAGGCTTTGGTCGGTCAAAATCAGCCAAAAACTGCCGCTGACAGTGAACAGAAAACAGCTGCTAAGAATGAGCAACCAACCGCTGGGTCACAACAAGCTGCAGTGGCTGACTACATTGTCGCCGCTTCCAAAAAAACAGAAGAAGAGCGCAAAATTGGTGAGAAAAATAAAACCGGTGTCGATACTGGCATCAAAGCGATTAATCCTGTCAACGGAGAAGAAGTGCCGCTGTACGTGGCAGACTACGTCTTGGCTGGATATGGGACGGGTGTGGTGATGGGCGTGCCGGCTCACGATGAGCGCGACCATGCGTTTGCCACAAAGTTTGGTTTGGAGATCCGACAAGTTATTCAACAAGCAGCTAAAGATACTGCTGGCAAAACTACTACTGCCACTGTTCATTCTGAGTACGGCGAACTGATCAATTCAGGCACGTATTCTGGTTTACCAAGCGAAAAAGCTATAGAGACTTTAGTAGCAGATTTTAAAGCTGCTATGGAAATAGCAACAACCTATAAACTACGTGACTGGTTGATCAGTCGCCAGAGGTACTGGGGTGTTCCGATCCCAATTGTCTACGACCCAGAAGGTAACGCTCATCCAGTCAGAGAAGAGCATTTACCTTGGTTGCTGCCTACCGATGTGGAGTTCAAACCGACCGGTGAGTCACCGTTAACCCACTCTCAAGAGTTCAAAGAACGCACAGAAAAACTGTACGGCAAAGGCTGGCGGCCAGAGTACGACACGATGGATACTTTTGTTGACTCGAGTTGGTACTTCTTGCGCTACGTCGATGCCCGCAACAAGGAAGTGCTGGCTGCACCAGACAGAATTAAGCAGTGGTTGCCTGTCGATTTCTACATGATTGGGCCAGAGCATATCGTTTTGCACTTGTTGTACTCGAGGTTCTTTACTAAGTTCTTGCGCGATGCAGGCTACTTACACTTTGATGAGCCGTTTATGAAGATGCGCCATCAAGGCATGATCATGGGTCCAGATGGCAAAAAAATGAGTAAAAGTAAGGGTAACGTCATCAATCCAGATGAAGTAATCGAGAAGTTTGGCGCTGATACCTTGCGCGCGTACGAGATGTTCATGGGTCCAATCGAAGCCGACAAGCCGTGGGACGTCAGTGCCGTGGCTGGGGTGTACCGCTTCTTGCAACGGATTCACCGCCTGGTACACGAGTCCACCGCTGCACCACACCTCAAGACAGAAGGTGCAGAAGCTGTCGCGGTACAGCGTAAGCTCCATCTGACAATCAAAAAGATTACTCAAAACATTCCCGATCTGAAGTTCAATACTTCAATTGCTTTTATGATGGAGTTTACCAATGCTTGGGAAAAGGCTTTCCAGGCAGGGCAAACCTTGAGTAGAGAAGATCAAGTGATGTTTATCAAAGTTCTGGCACCGTTTACGCCATTCTTGGCAGAGGAGTTGTATGCAGTTGTGTCTGAAAACCGCGCCGTTAATGCGGACAAAACTTCAATTCATACCACTTCTTGGCCAAGTTGGGATGAAGCGATGGTGATGACGGAAAAGATCACCCTGGCAATTCAAGTGAATGGTAAGGTTCGGGCAGAGATTGAAGTTGCTCAAGAAGATATTGCTGATTCAGCTAAAATTCTCGAGGCGGCCAAAGCAATTCCAGCAATTAAGCCATGGTTGGAGGGTAAAGCGATCGTCAAAGAGATCTACATTCCAGGCAAAATTGTTAGTATTGCAGTGAAGTAATCAATTTACGTAAGTCTTCACAAGACACGGCGGGCGTACGTATCCCGCCTTGAGAGCTCACTATCTATAGTTAGTGATAATTCAGAACTGCAATGACGTTCGCTCAACAGTCTTTTTGAAGACTTACGTAAATTGATTACGTTCGCGCTACAGTTTATGTAAGGATTGCGCGGTATAACCTGGGTATGTTCGATGTACCCAGTAACTTCACTGTACCTCAAGTCACTTGGCCTAGTGTCAAGAAATTTATACCTTTTGTGGGTATGGCTGTAGGAGTTTTAGGAGTTGCAGCTACCTTAAGCGCACTCTTCATCAATCCAATTGTTGCGCCAGTCCAGGCAGAGTCGCCGGACGTTTGCATTACCCAACCCTTTGCAGGTGAATTAACTGTCTACATAAGTGGCGCAGTAGCTTCGCCTGGTGTCTACAAACTTCCATCTGGCACTCGACTAGGTGAAGTAGTTGCCCAGGCGGGTGGCCCATCACCTCAAGTTGATGCAGTATATCTGCAAAAGACCCTTAACCTTGCTCAGGAGCTTGCCGATAGCGAGCACATCTATATTCCCTTTGCTGCCGAGACTCAAAGCACTACTGCTAACTCAGCCACAAACAACGATAGTACTAACACATCGGTGTCCAGCACTCAGACCTCAGAATCAGATTCTTCACTCATTTCTATTAATACCGCTTCGCAAAGTCAGCTTGAAAGCCTACCCAGAATTGGGGAAAAGACTGCAGAGAAGATAATCGCTGGAAGGCCGTATTCCGGCCTTTCAGAGTTAGTAACGAAGCAAGTGCTGTCGCAAACAGTCTACGACGAAATCAAAGCTCAACTCACAAACTAACTGCAATTATAGAGACTTTACTATGGGGTATTAAAATGAGGCATAAATACCCAAAAAGTAGCTTCGCTAGTAAAATTACGGAACTCAATCAGCTGCAAGAGAGTAGTGTGAACAAAATTCGGGGTAAAAAGTTATAAGTATACTGTTAGTGTCATAGTCGCACTACATGTCTATATGAAATTACCTAGTATAAAAGTGTATATATTGATATTTTTAGTACTAATAATATTAGCTAGAATACTGTCGGTAATACGGGATACTAAAAATATCTACTCTCAAACCGAAACTAGTATCCTATATCAAATTACGCGAATAAAAAGCAACTGTTGGTACTCAAATCAGCATTTTTTCTTCCAAATACCCGATTGTCACCAGGCTATAGCATACGAAACCTATGTTATTTCTGGCAGAATAGATAATGCGAGTGATAGTAGTCTGATAAGCAAAAAAAGGTTGATGGTAGAGGATATGAATCTAGCTCCAGTTAGAAATGATTCGGTCATGCTTTGGAGAAGGGGATTTTTAAGGTGGAGGAGCCATATTTGGGAAAAATTGAGTGATCCAGTCTTAGCGGTGCTGCCGTACCCACACTCGGTAGTGTTACTGAGCATGATATTTGGGGAACAAGAAGAACTAGGGGATGAAACAAAGGAATTATTCCGCTTAACAGGTACAAGTCACCTTCAAGCTGTATCTGGATATAACTTTGCAGTAATTGCTGCGGGTATACACCAGGCGGTAGAGAAGTTTGCAAGAAAAAGACATCAAGGCCTGATTATCCTGCTTGCTTCACTTGCCTTCACAGCTATCGTTGGTAGCCAACCTAGCGTTATCAGAGCAGTTGCTTCACTGATAACAGTTTTAGCCACTCGATTTATCCTGATGCTCCAGCATAACAGTCGTTTTTATCTGGCTTTAGTTCTTTATTTGATGATTATGACTAGGCCAGAGTGGTTATTTTCGATAAGTTTTCAGCTAAGCGCCGCAGCTGTAGCAGGCATTTTGTACTTTCAACCTATTTTGGAGCAACACTTTGACGGAGTTATAGTTACTGGTCAAAAAACTCCAGATAAAACATCCTATATTTCTCAACTCTTCACTGAAATGCGTTCGGGTTTTGCTACAGCGATTGCCGCTTCACTTACAACTGCGCCAATCTTACTGTATTACTTTCACGAACTGTCCTTGATCGGGATTGTAGTCTCTTCATTGTTTGCGAGTATCCTGAACTTAATTGTACTGATGGGTTTTTGGACGACGGTACTAGGTAGCTTTTTCTATAAGAGCTGGTTATCCGCAGTCCTCGTGATCTGGATAAACCTGGTTTTGTACATGCCGTTAGATTTTTTTCTCTTAAGCATTGCTCAATTCAGTCAAGTTACGTTCTTAAACTTCGATCTTGAAGTTTTCCCCTGGTGGAGTGGTGTGGTCTACTACTGCATTCTTATTTGCGCAGGTGCTTACTTGACTAGAAATCGTAGTCTCTCGAGAGACCAAGTGAGGCTCTTCATATGAAGTACCTACACTTCCTGATTAGTAGTCTAGTATTCTTGAGTATCTACATCTGGATACAGTGGCCATCTCGATACCTCAATATTATCTTTTGTGATGTTGGGCAAGGAGACGCAATCTTAATTACGTATAACTCCACCCAGATTCTCATCGACGGAGGCAAAGACGAGAAAGTCTTAGATTGCCTCGAGAAAAAACTGCCATTTTGGGACAAAAAAATCGAAGTTGTGGTTGCCACACACCCAGATGCTGATCACATAGGTGGCCTACCTGCAGTTTTTGAACACTATTCAGTCGATTTAATCACTACCAATGGGGCTAGTAAGGAAAGTACCGATTTTGAGGAGTTTAAAAAGGGCGTCTCGAGGAAGATTTCCGAAAAAACGAAACACCTCAAATTGAAGAAAGGAGATCAACTCGCTCTTACTTCACAAATTACGTTCACAGTGCTCGCACCTCTAGTATCATCTAGTCATTTTGCAGTAAATATTGATGATTTATCCGAAACACAGTTATGGGACGAACAGTCCTCATATCTATCAAGTGATTTGAGCTCAAATGACGGATCAATCGTTCTTTTATTGAGGCATGAGGATCTCTCAGTACTGTTGACAGGCGACCTTGAGGAACAAGGTGAGTTATCACTAGTGATGGATGGTCTGTTAACTCGAGTAGACGTCTTAAAAGTAGGGCATCATGGGTCAAAAACTAGTACTTCTCCTACCTTTTTAGCTAAAGTTAGACCCGAAATTTCAGTGATAAGTAGTGGTATAGATAACTCCTACGGTCATCCCGCACCGGAAGTTATGACACTTTTGCATCAAAGTAGCTCTGCGGTCTATAGAACTGATACACAGGGTACTCTCCACTTCGTCAGTGATGGAAGAAAAATATGGTTGTTTTAAGGTGCTCCCAAATATTAGACGAATCTATGAACTAAAATTTAGGTACACTATTTTTATAGCAAATATCACAGAGCAATGCAAACACCAATTTGAAAATACGTCGAAGATGTGTATTCAAATGCCATTTTCAATGATAAAAATGGCATTTTACTCTGGAACAATTGTGTTCAATTACTCAATCTCGGAAACGGACGGAGTCTCAAAATTGTTAGTTCCACCTCAAGTGAAGCGACTTTTTAATTCGGGTTATTGTCGCCTTGAATGCGGTTGGCAATCAAGAAGTAGGAGTCTTGCTGCAGTTTTGGCTTCAAACCGTACATTGAGTGTACTGAACGACTAGATCATACTAGGGTATGGTCTGTTTTTTTATCAAAACAAGGACAAGAAACTGCAATTTTATAAAATAAAGCATATTTTGCCATTTTTGAGTATAAAATGTTAGAGATATAAATGACTTATTATGTATAATTTATGATTTCACTAAGAGTACATTTTATGTTCAAATATATTCGCTATATCTTCGCCTTTAAATCAATAGATACTCAAGAACGCCTTTTTACTGTACAATTAGTTGCGAAGGGCAGTCTAGGAAAAGCACTATTCTTACGAGCCAGCCCAGATCTATACTTCTGTTAGACTAGAGTTATGAACATTATTGAAGATTTACAAAACCAGCTTGCTTCAGCAATTGCTCAACTCAACCTATCCGTTGAGCCTGCACAGATCCATTTGGAGCGCCCTGCACAGAGTTCTCACGGTGAGTACTCCTCTCCAATTGCGCTCAGTAT
>CAYUES010000043.1:0-1079 GCA_964443885.1 uncultured Pseudomonadales bacterium | reverse complement strand
CAGTATTTTTAGTACTTCCAAAAAAGAGAACTCAGACTTTCCGTACTCATCACCTAGACAATTAGCCGAAGCGATCAGTGCAAAGGCAAACGAGCAGATCGCAAACAATTCAACCTCGCAATCCACTAAATCGATATCAGTGGCTGGTCCGGGGTTCATTAACTTTACCTTAACCGATCAATACTATTTACAACTTGCGGTAGAGCTAGCTTCTCCTCAAGAGAGCGTCTACAAGCCTGCAAAACCGGCAGGTTCTATCATCATTGAGTACGTTAGTCCTAATACCAACAAGCCGCTCCACATTGGCCATGTTCGCAATGCCGCTTTGGGAGCAGCGATGGGTCGAATTTTGCAGCAAACCGGTTGGGACGTGAAGTTGGCGATTATCAACAACGACCGTGGGTTGCACATTACCAAATCAATGTGGGCATACTTGATGCTCGGAAAAAAAGACGAGCAGGGTGCAACTAACTGGCAAGAACGCCTCGAAGACTGGACGAGTAATCAAGCTGCCTGGCTGACCCCTCAAGATATGCCAGATCTGCGAATGCAAAAACCAGACCACTTTGTGGGATTTTGGTACCAAAAAGGCGATACCTTCGCTGAAGACACAGCGACTCAACAAGTCTGGACCGAGATGCTCCAGGCCTGGGAAGGTACAGATCTGCCATACCATAATCAAGTGCGCGCACTTTGGCAGCACCTCAATACCTATTTTTATCAAGGCTTTAAGGAAACGGCTGCTATTTTGAATGCCACTTTTGACAAAGAAGAAGTTAACTACGAGTCTGATATTTATGCGATTGGCAAAGAGATTGTCGTCAAAGCAGCGCAAGAGGGCATTTTTGAGAAATTATCTGATGGAGCAATCAAAGTTGCTCTCGAGAAATACAAGTTACCTGACAAGATTTTACTGCGTCGCGATGGTACCGGAATCTACATGACGTTCGATATCGAGCTGACTCGACGAAGATCTTTGAAAAATGTCGATAAAGTTGTCTGGGTGGTGGGTGTTGATCAACAACTCTACTTCCAACAATTATTTGCTGTAGCTGAACTACTTGGCTATGGTAATCGGG
>CAYUES010000042.1:0-8520 GCA_964443885.1 uncultured Pseudomonadales bacterium | reverse complement strand
GTCTAAACATTCCGTCACGATTGGGTGAGATGCCTGTGGTAGACGAATTCCTCGATGCGGTGGACGATTAAAAAAAGTTTCATAATCAATTTTTTCAAGGTTTGTGCTGTCCCTGTGGCTGGCGTCGTCATTCAGTCGCTGGAAATGTTTCAGAGAATGAAAAAACAGTTGCCCAGCATTTACATAAAAAACCTAGTGAAGTGCTACCGGCTGCAATTGCTAAGATTGTGACAAAGAACTTACGTACTGTTCTCACTACTAGAAAGCCACTTACCTTCGAGTACGAAGCCACGCATGATGATACTGAGCACTCTAAGCGCTGGTGGAAGAGCACCTACTATCCAATTCCATTAGGTAATAATGAGTATGCTATTGGCGCACTCGTTCAAGACATTAACGAACAAAAACTTACCGAACGGCGTAAAGACGACTTCATCAGTATGGCTTCACATGAGCTGAAGACACCAGTTACAACGATTAAAGCCTTTACCCAAATTCTGCAACATATTCCCAATATTCAAGAAGAAAAAGCCAAAGATCACTTGCGAAAAATTAGTTCGGAAGTGACACGCCTAACCAAGTTAATTAATGACTTCTTGGATGTTTCTAAAATCAGAACTGGACGACTACACATTATTAAAGAACCATTCGAGTTTGATGAACTTGTGCAGGAAACGCTCATGACATATGAAGTGTTACGGCATGATTTTAAAATTACTACTTCTGGTAAAACTAATAAAATAATTCAAGCTGATCGGAGTCGCGTTGCACAAGTAATCAGAAATTTATTAGATAATGCGATTAAGTATTCAGCTGATTCTAAAGAAATGGAAATCACCCTTTCTGCTACCGATACTACCGTTACCTTTGCCCTCCAAGATCATGGTATCGGAATTTCTAAAGAGAACCAAACAAAAATTTTTGAGAGCTTTTACCGGGCATTCGAGTCAGAAAAAGTCGATTATCCAGGGCTAGGAATTGGATTGTATATTTCTGCTGAAATCATAAAAGCTCATGCAGGCACTATCCATGTCAAAAGCAAAAAAGGAGCGGGTGCGCTGTTTTACTTTACACTGCCCATCGAGAAGTAATACTTTATAAGAAAATGAGAGCGTTGAGTACAACATAAATAACAGTTCTAAAAAGAGTATATGAATAAAAAAATTCTAGTGATCGATGATGAAAAAGATATTTTAGAAGCTATTGAAATTATTTTGGAAACAAGTGGATATAGTGTAATGACACAAACAACTTTTAACTCCGCTGTTGAAATTGCAGGGCATCGTCCCGATTTGATTTTACTTGATTTTTTGTTGGTGGGCAAAAATGGACGCGAAGTCTGTGAGGCGCTCAAACTTGAAAGCGACACCAAAGACATTCCCATTATCGTGTTGTCTGCACACCCACTTTCCAAGCTGAAAACATTCATAAAACCCACTGATGTGATTGGCTACATTCAAAAGCCATTTGAGATGGACGTCCTAATTGCGGCGGTCGGCGCGGCGGTCGGGTAGTATTCTTACACGGTTCTTACAAATTTTTCTGAGCTTTTTTACTGAGTTTTCGTAAGCTACCGTAAGTACAAATTACGAGAAGGAATGTATGAACACGATTCGTTTAACATACTCACCGTATGGAAATAATAAAGTTTTAAAAGTCACCGCTGCGCAAGATGGAAGTGAAGAGGTCGGCGACGAAGCAGAGTCTGTAGACTTTGAACCAAAAGTGGTTGAACACTCGATTTCCCCTCGTTTTAATGAAGAGGACGAATTTTAATGCATACTAGTTTCTTTAAAAGAAACGGGCAGCTTACACACTGTCCGTTTTTTTTACTTGCTTTATTCTTACCAATTCTTTGTTTGATCTTGCACTTCAAACTGTATTCTTCAGTAAGTAATAAACAACAAAGGAGCTACATGCCAAATACAGATGATCGTAAGATGTCCTCCTCAATGAGTGGCGGAATGGCAGCCACCGTTTTAGGGGCCGCACTGACCATTGGTGCAGTGGTACTTTCCAACAAGGAAGTACGTAATAAGTTATTAAAGATGGTCTCGCAGGGCATCGACAAACTAACTGAAAGTGGTGAGGGGATGAAAAAAACCATCAACGATACCGCTAACAAAGTTGAAAAAGGCACTCGCCAAACTATGGAAGGCGTCAAAGCTAAAGTCGATGAATTGACAGACGATACAACTAAAGGAGTGAAGCGGGCAGCCGCTCGCTAAAAAATATGTATGATAATGGTTTCTTTCAACTTTCTTACTGGGTATTTATCATAATTTGTACTTGGATGACTATAGTTGCAAGTACCATTACACACAGTATAAGGTAGAAAAAAAGGAGAATGTATGAGCATTTTATTATTCCTCATCGTAGGTGGTTTAGCAGGCTGGATAGCCTCAATGATTATGGGTACCAACAACACCCAAGGCACGCTGGGTGACATCATCCTTGGTGTGATCGGAGCAGTAGTCGGCGGAATTGCCATGTCCTTCTTTGGACAATCAGGCGTAGACGGCTTTAACTTATACAGCTTATTTGTAGCTGTCTTAGGCTCGGTGGTCGTCATCTGGATTGGTCGCATGATTAGTAGTCCAACCACTCGCTAAATCACAATCGAGTATAATAGGCCCAGGAGTTATGACCCTGGGCTTTTTTATATGACTTCTCAAAAAAACAATACTTCCATAGCAACTTCTGACAGCGCTGCACCTTCATCGGTGCAGACTTCGTTGTTTGACGTTTTGGACGCTGTCAGTCATGACTTAAAAAGCCCGGTGGCTTCGATTCTGTCGGTGATTTCTTTAGTGAAGATGAAAAAAGATACGCTTACTCCAGCAGAACTAGGCGAGTATTTAGAACGCGCAGAAGAAAAGGCTCAATTTTTGAATGAAAATATCGATGCATTATTTGCAGTCGGTGCCTTGTTGGAAGATAGACTAGAACTGCAACCGGTTCCAGTATCGGTGGCTGAAATATTTACACGACTCCAGTATTCTTTGAAAGAAATTACCTTCCCAGTTGTAGATTCGTCAGTACGTGTACAAGCTGATGAAGAGTGGTTGCACAAGGCTTTGGTATCGCTCTTCCAGCATGCTGCTAGATGTACCGATGAACAGAGCGAGACTAGACTGACAGTCAACGGTTTGAAAACGGCCATTGAGCTGCAGTTGGAGTATTCCGGACGAGAGTTTTTTGACGGTTCGAATACCACTGCCGATCCCTTTGAACTGACCTTTTTTCTCACCAAAATTTCCAAGGAGCTGCGGTTATCGCTCTACGTAGCAGTCACAATTATTCGAAAACACGGCGGAGAAGTTCGACTAGAAAGTAGCGGTGATACTCAACAAAAACTACTACTTACGCTGCCAGCAGCGAGCAAGTAATTATAATTCAGTTGCCAATGTAAATAATGGCTTCTTAAAAAAACAAACCTACGACACAAGAATAACTACCGATAGTTACTCGCGGATCGTATAGCCAAAGCCGCGGACCGAGTGAATTAACTTCTTTTTCTGACCAGCATCAATTTTTTTGCGCAAGTAGCCCATGTAGACATCGACGACGCGGCTTTCTACGTCAAATGAGTATGACCAGACACGGTTTAAAATCATGTCGCGACTGACCACCACCCCGACGTTGCCCATTAAGTATTCAAGTAACTTAAATTCATGTGGAGTCAAGCTAATGACTTTACCAGCACGACGAACTTCAATTTTTTGAGTATCTAACTCTAAATCACTGACCACTAGTTTGGAGTCAGTTTGGTTTTGTGGGCGAAGCCGAGCTTTGACGCGAGCCAAAAATTCTTCTGGAATGAATGGCTTGGTGACGTAATCATCAGCGCCCAGTGACAAGCCTTGGACTTTTTCACTAATCGAATTTTTGGCGGTGAGCATAATAATAGGCAAGTTTGGATGTTCCTTGCGGATCTCCATGCAGACGCCTTCGCCAGACATGTCCGGTAAATTCAAATCAAGAATAATCAAGTCAGGTTGAATACGTTCCACTTGTAGGATAGCCTCACTACCTTTGTCAGACAAGAAGGTTTTGTAGCCATTTTTGCTGAGCAGATCTTCGACGTAGGTTTGGAAGTCTTTGTCATCTTCAACTATTAATATTGTTGCATTCATAAGCGATATCTATAGATTTGTAAGTTTTTGAATTATAGCACAAGCTACCAGATCATCAGCCATTCTTATTGTATTCTTACAATACTATAAATGCTTTCTTATGCCTGGACGGCATGATACCAACTATGTCCCCGCAACCCCCTCAAACACAAACCACACAACCAGGTCGAGAAACAGAGATGACGCCTCAACCTCGGGCTGAAGATCCGCAGTATCGTGGCAGCGGTAAACTGCAAAACAAGGTCGCCATTATTACAGGTGGCGATAGTGGTATCGGCCGCGCCACCGCGATTGCCTTCGCTAAAGAAGGAGCCAAACTCTGCCTTGTCTATCTCAATGAACACACCGATGCTGAGCAAACCAAAGCGCGCGTTGCAGAACTGGGAGCCGAATGTGAGCTTATGGCTGGTGACATTGGTCAAGAAAAATTCTGCCAAGAAGTTGCCAAAAAAACTCTCGCTCGGTTTGGTCAAATTGATGTTTTAATTAATAATGCCGCCGAGCAACATCCTCAGGAATCGCTGACAGATATCACAGAAAGTCAGTTGGAACGTACCTTCCGCACCAATGTGTTTGGCCAGTTTTTCCTCACCAAAGCAGTGCTACCACACCTCAAAAAGGGCAGTACGATTATCAACACCACTTCAGTGACTGCCTATCGCGGCAGTGCCAAACTGCTGGACTACTCAGCTACAAAAGGGGCGGTAGTAGCGTTCACCCGCTCACTTTCACAGTCATTAGCCCAAAAAGGTATTCGCGTAAATGCGGTGGCACCCGGACCGATCTGGACACCCCTCATTCCATCAACATTTCCTGAAGAAAAAGTGGAAAAATTTGGCGATGATTCTCCACTAGGCAGAGTGGGTCAGCCAGAAGAAGTCGCACCTTCATTTGTTTTTTTAGCTTCAGATGACTCTTCGTACATGACCGGACAAGTGCTGCACCCTAACGGTGGCGAAGTGATTAATGGATAGATGAGCGACCGTTGGCAGTTATCAAATCTTCACACAAATCTTACTCATTTTTGTCGGCTTCTTGGTACTTCTTTCGTATAGTACATACTACGAAAGGAGCTGTATGAAACATTATATTTTGGGTCTGTTTTCCAACTCTCACAAAGCAGGTAGTGCAATTGCTCAGTTACATGAAGCTCGGTTTACAAGTGATATCTCGGTTTTAGCTAAGGATTGGGATCATACAGATGCGCATACCCACACCGTCAAAGTGGGCGCCCGAGCTACCAAGGCTGGCGCTGTTTCAGGTGCCGTAATCGGTGGAGTAGCTGGTGTGATTGCCGCAATTAGTTCAGTTGTCGTACCTGGAGTGGGCACATTTTTGATTGGTGGTCCGTTACTGACAGCCTGGGGAATTACGGGGGCAGCCACGGGTGCGCTGGCTGGTGGGATAGTCGGAGCGTTAGTTGATACAGGAATTCCAGAAGAAAAAGCTCGCCGCTATGAAGCAGCAGTCGGCCGTGGTGAAGTCTTGGTGCTGGTCAGCATCGAGCATGAAGATGAATCCAAAGCGGTTGAAATTTTACATAGCTACGACGCTCTCGAAACAGATATTAAACACCAGGACATTGCGATCGCATAACGTTGCACTATTACTCCATTACCTTTTGACTTCCTTTCCATGTAGAATAACAATAACTACAGTATAGAAAATAGTGATGGCAGACTATTCAAAAAAAATTCTAATCGTTGATGATGACCTTGATATTCTTGAAGCGCTCCAAATGATCTTTGAGGCGGAAGGATATCAAACAAGTATTACCACTGAAAGCAAAAAAATGTTTGCTTTAATTGGATCATACACTCCTGATGTGGTGGTGCTGGATATGTTACTTTCCGGGCAAGATGGGCGACTGCTGTGTCAGGCAGTCAAGAATAACCAAGAAACACAGCATGTACCCATAATTATGATCTCGGCTCATCCTGGGGCGGCTCAATCGACGATCGCTGCCGGTGCTGATGACTTTGTGGCTAAGCCATTTGATATCGATGACCTTTTGCAAAAAGTTGCTAAGCACACTGAACAAGCTAGTATTCATTAGGATAGTTTATGTTACTGCTACTCGGTTTTGCATTTATCTCAGGCTTAGTTACTATTTTAGCGCCCTGTATTTGGCCGCTCTTACCACTGATTCTTTCTTCAACTGTCACTGGTGGCAAACGCAAACCGCTCGGCATTACCCTCGGCATTTTACTCAGTTTTGGAGTTCTCACCCTCACACTTTCGTACATTGTCAAGATCTTTTCATTTGACCCAGACTCGCTACGCATCTTCGCGGTGGTTGTGATTGGCTTCCTGGGATTAACGCTGATTATCCCTCAGCTCACGGCACTTCTAGAAGGCTACGTCAGTCGCTTTAGTGGCAAACTCGGCTCACAAAATATGCAGGAAAAAGACGGACTTTGGGGCGGCTTCACCACAGGAGCAGTACTTGGAATAATCTGGACGCCGTGTGCTGGTCCGATCCTGGCTACGATTGCTACGCTCGCTGCTACCACATCAGTGAACGCGCAGATTATTTTTGTCACAATTGCGTACTTAATTGGTGTTGGAATTCCGTTATTTTTCTTTGCGACTTTTGGGCAAAACTTCTTTACTAAATCGCGCGCAGTTTCACCATACACCGCTCGCATTCAACAAGTTTTTGGCGTGATTATGGTACTGACGGCGATCTCAATTTTTACTGGCTACGACAAAGTTTTACAAGCGAAGTTGCTCGATTTTTTCCCGCAGTACTCACAAGCGCTGACCGCTTTTGAAAGTAACAGCGTGGTAAAGGATCAGCTCAATAAAATTCAGGGCAGAGAAGCGGGCAGTAGCTTATTTAGAGCTGACGGATCTGATCTTCCTAGTTCCGAAAATGCCCCACAAGCGCCTGAGTTTACGGGCATTGTGAATTGGATGAATACTGATACTTTTGAAACTACTCCCGCGGCTACTAACACGGCAAATTCAGACGACTCAACGGCGCAACCTTTACAAGCTGGTTCTTCACAACCGCTTACCATGGCTGGCCTCAAAGGCAAAGTCGTCCTGATCGACTTTTGGACGTACACCTGCATCAACTGTATTCGCACCCTGCCATACCTCACCAAGTGGCACGAAACCTACGCTGCCCAAGGACTGGTAATTGTTGGTGTCCACACACCAGAGTTCGAGTTTGAAAAAGATGCTGCCAATGTCCAGGGTGCAATCGAGCGGTATGGCATCAAGTATCCAGTTGCGCAAGATAACGACTTTGCCACCTGGAATGCATACAGCAATCGCTATTGGCCAGCCAAGTACTTGATTGATGCCAACGGCAAAGTCCGCTACACCCACTTTGGTGAAGGCAAGTACGAAGAGACTGAAAAAATGATTCAAAAACTGCTGGAAGAAGCGGGGACTGAAGTGAGTGGTGAGCTAGCTGCGACTGCGGTCAGTGCCGCCACCCCGCAACAACTTGGTCTGCGCCGCAGGATTTCGCCAGAAACGTATCTTGGTTCCAAACGAATGTTGTACTTAGTCCAAGCTGGCAAAGCTAACAACGGCACCCAAAACTTTACGCTGGCCGCACCAGACTCGATTGCCCCAGATAAATTTTCACTGGGCGGGACTTGGACAATTTCCGATGAGTTTTCAGCTTCGGTCAAAGATTCGACACTCCGCTACAACTTTACTGCCAAGAATGTCTACCTCGTTCTGCAACAGGGTAGTGCCCAAAATGGCACCATCAAAGTCTACGTGGATGGCAAGCTGGTTGATGAACGTACTGCAGGCAAAGACGTCGTGAATGGCACTGTCACGGTCACAGAAGATCGGTTGTATGACTTGGTTGACTTGCGCGGCCAGACCGGCACGCACTTGTTAGAACTGGTTTTTGAAACTCCAGGTGTTGAGGCGTACGCGTTTACGTTTGGGTAAATAATCTTTCTGGGGATACCTCATTTAACTTGAATAATTTAATTTCTGTAAGTTACACTATACAGATGAGTGAAATACTACAAGATGGAGAAGATAACCATAATCCTAAAGAAGTAGAGATACAACAAGATTTAGCACTCCTAAGAGCTGAAGAAGTTTTTGGTGAATCTGATTTTAATATTAAAGTATTTGTATTAGAGTCTGAAAAGTTAGCAAAGAGAGTGGTTGCATTGACTTTAACTGGCCAAAGAGGAGAAGGCTGTTTGCGAGTAGTAAAAGATCTGTTAGCCGAATTGAGAGAGTTTCAGCATGTTATAGATCAACTTGCCAAACAACTGCCAGGATTTCAAAATGCTCTAGATTTAACAAGAATGATTGCGAATTTCCAAAGTTTAATTGTTGATCTAGAAACACCTATTGAGGAACTGAGTGGAATTGCAAATTTATTGACTGGAAAAGTAACTGT
>CAYUES010000041.1:0-8950 GCA_964443885.1 uncultured Pseudomonadales bacterium | reverse complement strand
CTCGATCATGGTGAAACCAGCTTGTGAGCCAGCCGATCTAATACGGGAGAGAGCAGTGGATAATAGATTCATAATATTCCTTTTTACCTTACGTACTACTACTGTATACATAACCGACTAGCCAGTGCAAGAGGTATTTTGTTTTTCCTCTAGAATTGACTGGTTAGGTTATAGATTGGCATAATGACAGCAATCACCATTGCACCGACACCGATACCTAAGACAATCATAATTAATGGCTCGATAGCAGTCGTCAAGTTTTTGACTGCTTGTTCACTTTCTTGCTCAAAGTAACTGGATAGTTTACTGAGCACTTCATCGAGCTTACCGGTTTCTTCTCCAACAGAAATCATTTGATGCAAAATCGGTGGAAACTCATCATAGCGAGCTAGAGCCTTAGAAAGCGGGACACCTTTTTCTATTTGCTTGGTTGCATCAGCTAATGCTTCCTTATAAATGACATTATTAACACCTTGCGTCACAATCTCCATGGCTTGGAGTAGGGAAATACCGGCATTGAGTAGGAGCGCTAAGGTTCTGGTGAACTCAGTCAAGATAATCTTCTTGATCAATTCGCTCATAATTGGAATTCTCAACATAAAACGATCCCAAGTTTTTCTCCCAGGTTTGGTGGCCAGCCATCGTTTAAACATCACTATTCCACCAGCTACTCCCGCCAGCATCAGCCACCAAAAGGTAACCATGAAGTCAGAAATGGCCATTAGCATCTTTGTTAAAAATGGTAGTTCAGCACCAAAGTCTTCATACATTGCTGTTAACTTAGGTATGACAAAGATCATCATGATTACACCGACGACAAACATAGCTGCCAGCACAATCACTGGATAAATCATCGCGCCACGAGTTTTAGATTGAAATTCTTTGCTTTTTTCTAAATTATTTGCCAACCGATCCAAAATATTATCGAGCACACCACCCAGCTCACCAGCCTTTACCAACTGAATATAAATATTGGCAAACTCTTTAGGGTGTTTGGCCAACGCATCTCCAAAGGTACTTCCTCCTTCAATTTCTTGAAGTAGGTTAGCAACCAGGCGTGACATCTCTGATTTACTTTGTTGCACTAAAATAGAAAGTGCAGTCGCGAGTGGCAAACCTGCCGAGATCATCGTAGAAAGTTGGCGAGTAAAGTTCACAACATCAGTAAACTTAATGCCAAATAACGCTTCCTTAACTATCGCAAAGGAATCTTCTGTTAATGGGTGGATATCAATTACCAAGAGTTTACGAATCATCAACTCGCTAGCCGCTTGTCGTTCATTGCGCGCTTCGACTTTACCTTTGACGGTTTCGCCAAATTGATTTTTTGCTAGATAGGTAAAATATGGCATATTATCTTCCTAGTAATCGAGCAATTTCAGCAGGACGAAACGCCTGTTCAATCGCCGTTTCCGGCGTAATAATTCCTTGCTGCACCAATGTTTGGAGGTGATTCTCAAATAGATTCATACCAATATCTGCAGAAGTTTGAATAACGGTATCGATTTGATGAGTCTTGGCTTCACGAATCAGATTGCGAATAGCTGGAGTGGCGATCATCACTTCAAGAGCAGCGGTACGTTTGCCAGTGACAGTTGAAAGCAGCCGTTGCGACGCAACAACCTTGATAGTAGCAGCCAATTGTTGGCGCACTTGTCCTTGTTGATGAGCAGGGAAGACGTCAATAATACGGTCGATCGTTTCGGCAGCAGTGGAGGTATGTAAGGTGGCAAAGACTAAGTGACCAGTTTCTGCAATCGTAATTGCTGAAGCAATCGTGTCGTAGTCACGCATTTCACCAATCAGTACGATATCTGGATCTTCCCGCAAGACTGAGCGCAGCGCAATTTCCCAAGAGTTGGTATCGTGATTCAGCTCACGTTGGGTAATAATACTGCGTTTGGGTGTGTAGACGAACTCGATTGGATCCTCAACAGTTACGATGTGTTCTGCTCGAGTACTATTGATCAAGTCAATCATCGCAGCCAAGGTGGTGGATTTTCCTTCACCAGTTGGACCTGTCAACAAGACTAAACCTTGCGGATACTTGGTGAATTCAGCTAAGATCGGTGGCAAGTGGAGATCATCTAAAGATTTAATGTGAGCTGGAATCAAGCGCATTGCTGCACCGAGCGTGCCTTTAGCATGATAGACGTTAATACGAAACCGTCCCTTATCTTGAAATTGATATCCAAAGTCGAGCTCTTTATTCACTTCAACAAAGTCTTTTTGCTCTTGAGTCATAATCGGGAAGATTAAACTCTCAGCTTGTTCAGGAGTGAGAATTGGGGCACCTTCGACAGGGATCAAGTTACCGTCAACACGCAGCATTGGAGGACTACCGACAATAATATGGACATCAGAGCCTTCAATTGCAACTAAATGATCAAGAATGTCATGTATGTTCATAAATAAACCTTTATATTTGTGCTACGCGTAACACTTCCTCAATTGTTGTAATTCCCTCTAGTACTTTTATATAGCCATCTTGTTTCATCAGCAGCATGCCATCTCGCATCGCAATCTTCTCCATTTCATTGGCAGGTTCTCGTTTAATAATCAGTCTAGCAATTTCTTCAGTAATTTTCATCACCTCAAAAATAGCAACCCGGCCTTTGTACTCTGGCTCGTTGTCTGGACGGTCTTTTTTGCCACGTTTCAGAACAATGTTATCTGGATCTTTATTATTTTTTTTGCACCATGCATCAAACTTATCACCCAAAACTTTCTTGATGTCATCAACGACTGCCTTATCAGGTATGTACTCTTCAGTATAGTCAGGATGAATTTTACGCAACACACGTTGTGCCATGATACAAGTCATTGAAGAAGCCAAGAGGAACGGCTCAGCACCCATGTCCATCAGACGTGGCAAGGCACCGGCTGCCGAAGAAGTGTGAAGGGTAGAGAAGACTAAGTGACCAGTCAAAGAAGCCTGGATTGCTAGCTCAGCTGTTTCACTATCCCGAATTTCTCCGACCATGATGATGTTGGGATCTTGCCGCAAAAATGACCGTAGCCCAGAGGCGAAGGTCAGCCCAGCTTGTGGATTAATCTGGACTTGGTTGACTCCGATCATTTGATACTCGACTGGATCTTCCAAAGTCATGATATTAACTTTTGGTGTATTAATGTCGTGCAAGATTGAGTAGAGCGTCGTCGTTTTACCAGATCCAGTTGGTCCAGTGATCAAAACAATACCATGCGGAACTTTACTCGCTTCTTGAACATTGTGCAGCGCCAGGCCAGTTAAGCCTAGCTCTGGTAGAGAAGGAACTTGGGCATCTTTTTTGAGCAACCGCATCACAACCTTTTCACCATTGATTGTTGGCAAGGTAGAAACACGGAGGTCAACTTCTTGTTCTTGAGTAGCAAAGTTAAACCGGCCATCTTGTGGGAGGCGCTTTTCGTCGATCTTGAGACCAGATAAAATCTTAATACGAGAAACGACAGCTTCATGGACGTTTTTAGGTAAAATGAGCTTTTCAGTCAAAATACCGTCGATACGATAGCGAACCCGCGTCCGGTCTTCCATTGGTTCAACGTGAATATCAGAGGCTCGAGCTTTAATAGCAAAAGACACCAACGTTTCAACGATCTTAGTAATTGGCGCTTGGCGAATTGTTTCTTTGGAAAGGTCGGCTAAGTTGCCTTTCTTGGCTTGAGCCTCAGCCATTTGATTGGTTTGCTCTAACGCGGCATTGACTTCACTTGAAAGAGTTTGTGAGTAGTACTCGGCAATCATTCGATCAACTTCAGAAGGCGCAGCGTAAAAGGCCAAAATGCGCAGTCCAGTTTTTTGTTGGGCAAAGTCGATTGCAGTCAGATCCAGTGGATCTTTCATTGCTACTGATAAAGTGCCGTCTTGTTTATCGTATGCAAAGGGCAGCACAGAGTAGTGACGAGCAGCGCCTTCCGAAAGCTGGTTGATAGCTTCTGGGTAGACACCCACTTCACTGAGTTTGATGAAGGGAATGTGGTTAAATACGGACTTGGCACGCGCCAGTTCATCTTCGGAAACAACGTTATTCTCAGTCAAGATCGTATCGATTGGCTTGCCAGTCGTGATTTGATCGACGTGGAGTTTGTTAGCCAAGTCCTTTTCTAACACACCTTGGCTTACGAGTACGTCTAACAAGCTATCAAATTTTTGATCAGCAGCTGGGGCAGGAGTAGGAGACTGGGGTTGTGGTGGTGGAGCGCCTATCTGACCACCGGGTGTTGGAGCTGGAACAGATGTACTTGGAGAAAGCGCTGGATTAGGCACTCCTGTATTGGGATCTATAATAAGGAGAGGTTCTTGGGTTTCAGGAGTAGCAGGAGTAGCTGGCGCTGCTGGTGTGGCTGGAAAAACTGGGGCAGGGGCTGGTGAAGGAGTTATTGAGCCCACAATTGCCGGTGCAGATGTTTCCGAAAGCGTATCAACAGATGTAGCCAAGGCATCGGCCACATCTGCAATGTCTTTCATGCTAGCAGCAGATTCAGCTGTATCAACTGGGCTAGCACTCTCTAAGGTTGGGGTACCAGAAATTTGAATCGGCATCGTTGGCGGAATGCTTACACCGGAAGTATCAGTAGACTGGGCAGGAACTGGCATAAATTTCTAGCTGGTATAAACTATAAAAGAAAATGACATCATCAGCAATCCGTAACTTATCAGCCTTTTTTACACCGTCTCTACTGGTGATTCCACCATTTAGCAGTCATTCTGACATACTGCTAAATACAGTGGCTCCCGAGTTTTTTGCGACACAGCAAGCTATTTTCAGTAAGTCTAAAGCAATCATAATAAATCAAAGTGGGTCATCAATTCCTATTGAAGAAGTCCGCAAGATGATAGAGCAGCTAAGTTTTGGGAGCTTTGGTGGAGAGCTACAGGCAGTTTTTCTGCCGCACTTAGAGCAGGCGAGTATCCCTGCCCAGAACGCACTCCTCAAGATACTAGAAGAACCACCAACCAATACTAAGTTTTTTATTACTGCAACAGCTCAAGAACAAATTTTGGAGACGATTCTATCGCGTTGTGAGGTAAGTACCTGGAAAGATGAGAACAAACTGGGTAGTGATACAAACAAAATGAACGAATTTGATATTGAAAACAATGATTTGGATATAGAAAATACCAGAAAACTGATTGAAACTATCCGGAATAGCTCGGCACGCGAGAATATTGAACTGGCGGAAACATATCAATCTAAACAGGAAGCAATCAATATAGCAACTAATATATTAAAAGCGTCTCATCAACATTTACAAGATTCAGCAAAAGGTAGCACTCAAAATACTAAGATGCTAAATCAGCTCTCAATTGCCAAAACTTGCATTGAGTCGATCAAACTACTGCAGCAAAACGTCAATGTAAAGCTGGTGATGGTGGAGTGCTTTTTGAAAATTAAGACGTTATCGTAAGAGTTACGTAATCCCTTGGAAATTTGCATCTAATTTTACTAGATCATGGTACTATGGTAGATGAGGTAACTAGACTTATTAAACTCGCCTCTAGCAAACCTAACCCGTTTATGCTATAAATTTCCGTCATTACATTATGGTAAATACAGCTCCTCCCAATCACTATGGTGCCGCCGAAATTAAGGTTCTTGAAGGCCTTGAACCTGTTCGGAAGCGCCCAGGAATGTACATTGGTTCAACCGACCAACGTGGACTCCATCACTTAGCCAAAGAAATTTTGGATAACGCTGTCGACGAAGCAATTGCTGGATACGGCAAGACAATTCAACTCTACCACGCCCCAGTAGGCCAACGAGAGCTGGCTTTAATTGCTGATCCAAACGCCAAGTTTGGTGAAGAGTCTATTACGGTGGTCGATAATGGCCGCGGTATTCCAGTGGATATGCACTCTTCAGGTGTTTCTGCACTTGAAGTAGTACTGACCAAACTCCATGCAGGTGGTAAGTTTGAAGAAACCGCCTACCAAGCATCGGGTGGACTTCACGGTGTTGGATCTTCTGCAGTTAATGCACTTTCGACACTTCTGGAAGTAATCGTCAAACGAGGTGGCAAGTATCACTACCAGTTTTATAGCCAAGGTAAGCCACAAGCTCCAGTCAAGATCATCACCGAAGCTGAAGTAGCCGAGATTTTACCTGCCCAAAGCAAACAGTTTTTACAAAATGAATCAGGCACCGCGTTAAAGTTCATTCCTGATCCAACAATTTTCTCCACAACCAAGTTTAGTCACAAAACCTTACAACAAGTCATCAAAGACCGCGCCTACTTGATGGCCGGTATTTACTTCCAGCTCCATGATGGATTTGCTGGTACTGAAGAGCACTACTACTTTGAAGGTGGTGTGAAGTCTCTGGTGGAACACATCAACATGGATAAAAAAGCCTTACATGAAGTTTTTTACTGCCAAGATACCTGGACAGACGAAAATACCGGCAAACGGATTGGGATGGAAATTTCTCTGCAGTACAACGATACCTACTTCGAACGCCTGGAGTCGTACGTCAACGTCATCCACACTCCAGATGGGGGCGCCCACGTTAATGGCTTCCGGATGGCCTTGGGTAAAACCTTGCGTGACTATGCTGAGAAGAATAAATTGATGAAGGACAATGAAACATTCACTTCTGAAGATGTCAAAGAGGGAATGGCGGCGGTGGTTTTCGTCAAGATGCCTTCAAATGACTTGCAGTTTGAGTCTCAAACCAAGACAAAATTAAATAACTCCGAGGCACAATCAGCTGTTTATGCAGTTTTCAAGAATAAATTTGAGACATTTTTGGAAGAAAATCCCAAAGCAGGCAAGATTATCATTGAAAAAGTGATGTTATCTGCTCGCGCTCGCCTGGCGGCTCGCGCAGCCAAAGACGCGGTGATCCGCAAAGGTGTCTTTGAAGGCAGTACATTGCCTGGTAAATTGGCCGACTGCCAGAGTAAAATTGCCGCAGACTGTGAAATCTACATCGTCGAGGGCGACTCAGCTGGTGGTACCGCCAAACAAGGTCGGGATCGCAAGTTCCAAGCTATCTTCCCCCTGCGCGGTAAGATTTTGAATACCGAACGCGCTCGCCTCGATAAAATCGTCGCCTTTGAAGAGCTCAAAAACCTGGTTGTGGCACTGGGCGCGGGCATTGGTGACACCTTTAACCCCAACAAACTTCGCTATCACCGCATTATTCTCATGAATGACGCTGACGTCGACGGCCAACACATTACGACCCTTGGTTTGACGTTTTTCTTTAGACATTTGCCAAAAATAGTCGAGGAAGGCTACTTGTACATCGCGATGCCGCCACTTTTTAAAGTTTCCGCCGCCAAACAAGAAGATCGCTACGTCTATACTGAAGATGAGCGCGATACAGCAATCGAAGCTGTCAAAGAAAAGTATCCAAAAGCGGTGATTGGCGTCCAACGCTACAAAGGTTTGGGAGAAATGAACGCTGAGCAGCTCTGGGAAACTACCATGAATCCACAGACCCGCATCCTCAAGAAAGTTTCGATTGCGGATGCAATCGAGGCCGACAAAACGTTTGATATTTTGATGGGTGACGAAGTCGCCCCACGTAAGAAGTTTATCCAAACTCACGCCAAGTTGGCTCAGTTGGATGTATAAAGTTTGTAATTAAGCAGAAGAGTAGTATAGAAAGGAATCTATGTCCGACACAGTTAAAGTTTTAATCGAGATCCCAGAGGGTTCACGCGTCAAGTATGAGCTCGATGAAGAAACAGGCGAGATGACCGTGGATCGTATCGTACCAGTTGCGATGGGTTATCCAATTAACTACGGATTGATCGATGAAACTGCCGGCGAAGACGGCGACGCGCTTGATGCATTGGTCTTCATTTCTGAACCAGTTGTCCCCGGTGTCGTGATCAAAACCAAGGTAATCGGAATGCTCGAGATGGAAGATGAAGAAGGTATCGACCACAAGATCGTCTGTGTCCCAGCTAAAACCAAGATCGATCCAATCTGCGGTGCCTGGAACTCACTTGATGACGTACCAGCTCCAAAAATGGCTCAAATCAAACACTTCTTCGAGCACTACAAAGATCTCGAAGAGGGCAAATGGGTTAAACTTAAAGATTGGAAAGACGCTGCAACAGCCAATGCTGTAATCGAAGCAGGCAAGAAACGCTACCAAGAAGAAATGGATGATGAAGAAGGTTGTGAGTGCGGTGGCGACTGTGGCTGCGATCACGAACATGGACACGAGCACAAACACGAGTAACAAAGTAGAGTAGGTCGGCCGAGCAAAATGGGTAGTTTGTGCATTCGTACCAGAGACTAAGCTACACAAAATGACGAGGAAAAAATATGGCAGATGATGAAGTAAAACCACCAGCAGAAGATGTAGTCACCACTCAAGAAGAGGAGGCGATTGTCGATACTGAAGCCGAAGCTGCTCGCGAAGCAGTTGAGAACGTGGCTGATTCATTGATTGGCACGATCGAAGAAACTCGCTTTGGTAAGTACAAGCACATCTCGATTGTGCAGGAAATGCGGCAGAACTACCTCGACTACGCGATGAGCGTGATCGTGGCTCGTGCGCTGCCTGATGTCCGTGATGGTTTAAAGCCTGTGCATCGACGTATTTTATACTCGATGTATCGATCAGGAATTCATCATTCAAGTAGTTACAAAAAGTCTGCTCGTATCGTTGGTGACGTGCTTGGTAAGTATCACCCACATGGTGATGCACCAGTCTACGGTGCGCTCGTGCGGCTTGCGCAAGATTTTAGTATGCGCTATCAATTGATCGACGGCCAAGGTAACTTCGGTTCTGTCGACGGCGATAGTCCAGCGGCGATGCGGTACACCGAGGCGCGTTTGTCCAAGATTTCTTCTGAAATTCTCTCTGATATCGATAAAAACACCGTGCCATTTACTGACAACTTCGACGGTTCGCTCAAAGAACCAACGGTCTTACCAGCCAAGTTACCAAACTTACTCTTGATGGGTTCGGAAGGTATCGCGGTCGGTATG
>CAYUES010000040.1:5948-9096 GCA_964443885.1 uncultured Pseudomonadales bacterium | reverse complement strand
GACTTGGGTGGCTGAAGCAGGGATCGAAACCATGAACGTAGGCGTAGATAAAAAGTTAGTATGTAAAATTGGCTGGAGAACGATTTTTAAAAATGCTAAAGCGAGCGCCGGATCGTACACCACCCCGTTTTGGATCGGCCACAAAACTTCCACAACACCTTCAACCCGACCCTGCAAATCCAACGCTTCTTTGCCGATTGCGAGCACTTCATTGGTCTTTTTGTGTACAGCCAAACACGATGGCGCATCAATTACTAAGGCATTTTCGAGGGTGCAAACACGCACTCTACTTGAGCCAAAGTCGACTCCTATTTTGGGAAATATATGGGAAAAAAGCGGAATGTTCATTTTATTTCTAATAACCTTTATAATACCTGTATGTTTAACAAGGTCAATAAACGCGTTTTATACACGTTCCTCTCATTTGTAATAGTTATCTTGGGTACGCTGCTCGCTATCCAATACGCCAAAGGCAACTTCCGTCTCACCGACGATGGGCTGCTGAAAGGCTCTGGCTTACTTGCCGCCAACTCCTTCCCAACTGGCGCTGAGGTGATGGTCAATGGCAAACTCGTCACCGCCACTGACGATACGCTGTACCTCGAGCCAGGTCGTTATGACATCGAGATTCAACGTGATGGCTACACTCCTTGGAGAAAACAAATGGAGATCAAGGCCGAGCTGGTCAGTCACACCAATGCGGCTTTATATCCGATTGCTCCAAGTTTATCTCGGCTGACTTTCACTGGTGTCACTAATGTTTCCCCTTCACCAGATGGTCAGAAGATCTTGTACTACACTGCTTCACAGTCTGCTCAACGCAAAAATGGCTTGTACGTCATGGAGCTTGGCAATAACTTACCAATTTCCCTGGATCGTGGTCCACGCCAAGTGGCTGAAGACGTAGTTAGTCTGAACTTAGAAGAAGCCGAGTTTATCTGGTCACCAGACAGTACTCAAGTAATGATCCTGACACCTGACAGAGAGCTGCTTGTCCCGATTGATAAAACGAGTGATTTGCGTAACTTACCAGACATCTCTTTCCAGCGAAAACAAATCTTGTCTGAGTGGGAAGCTGAAATCTACTTGAAAGAACGGCAATACTTAGGTGAATTCCCGCTTGAGATGGTCCAGATTGCCACCCAGAGTGCCAAGAACGTCTATCTGTCTCCAGACAAGAAACGGATGCTCTATACCGCTACTGAGGCGGTGACGATTCCTGAAGATTTGATGACGGCTTTGCCAGCACCCGAGAATATGCCACAAGAACGCATTCTCGTACCAGGCAATATCTATGTCTACGATCGAGAGGAAGATAAGAACTTTAAGATTGCGAGCGAGCCACCGCAAACTACCGCAATGGGCAAGCAGTTACTTTCAACTGACCTTTCAGTCGGACGAGCTTTGGACTATGCTTCAAGCCCAAGTGCCTTTATGCGCCTGCAAGCCAGTGATTCAGCTCAAACAGTCAAGACGTTCAATCAGTATTACACTTCTTTGTACGCCGAGACGATGCAGTGGTTCCCAGATTCACGACATCTGTTCTTCATTCAAGATGATGCCGTTAAGATCGTCGAGTTTGATGGTAGCAATATCTTGAGTCTCTACTCTGGTCCGTTTGACAAGACGTTTGTCTATCCTTGGCCTGATGGCAGTCGCTTGATGATTCAGACTAGTTTCAGCCCTGATGCGCCGCCGAATTTGTATGCGATTGAGCTTAAGTAGTGCTGAAGATAGTGTTTTGAGCAGACGCGAACCAACAGCTCATGTTTAAGATATTTAGGTTTGAATAGACGCGAACCAATAGTTCGCTTAGTAGTCAGCCTATTCACGATAGCTCACACAATCGAGTATTTACTTTGACGGCTTCCTAATACTATTCAAACCTAAATATCTTAATCAATTACGGCTTTCTGATACTGCAAAAAGTAAAAGTCTCAACTATTTATAGCAAACTCTGCTGAGAGTCGTCTGAATTTTCAGAGCTAGCACTGGCAGTTTTTGCAGCGATACCATCCCCTAGTTTAGAAACTTCTGTAAAGTTGTCGTCCAGCTCACTACCTGGCAACTCCAACGCCTGAATACTGGGCAAACCAGCGCCGACCATGCCTTGCAGATCACCGTACAAACCAGCGGTGTTCTCGATTACGCGCTCGATTTCTTGGCCACGCTTGCGCCAGATTCGCTCCATCGCCCGCTTCTCGGTTGTCAGATCTTTTTGCAGTTCGCTAAATGCCATCACAATTGACTCAATTCTGTTCTTAAACTGCGTCCCACAGAGATATTGATAGAGGTACTCCATTTTCTGATCGCGCCCCACCAGCGAGTTTTTCATCTTTGAAAGCTCAAGCAAATGCATCCGCAGTGTGGTCGTGAGCGGCAAAATATACTCAGGTTCCAAAACCCAGACGCCACTCTTGATCCCAAACCCATTAATATCATCTGGCAAAACGCGCGTCACGAGCATACAAATATCAGCACCGACGATTCCTTGATCTTGTTTGAGTTTGGTCACCCAGTCGTTACTCCAAGATTTGGTGTTTTTGGATTCCCACAAAATTACACCGGCCTTCTGCCCCATTGGATTGTGTACGGTGTGAATCAGGTCGCCGCCTTTGATACCAGTCGGCACATCGGTCACCACGTCGGTGTAAAAGGTGGTGGAAAGCATTGATTTAATGTCATTTTCCTGAACATCGCCTTGAATCTGCATCGAACCTTGTTGGCTTTGGCGGCGCAGGTCTTCAATTGTTTTCTGCATGATCTCGACTTGTTTATCTTTTTCCAGGAGTTTGAGGCGGTACTGCTCTTCTTCCGTTTTATGAATATCTTCAGAGATTTTCTTGCGCGCTTCATCAAGTCTGCGCTCTAGCTCCAAGTCCAAATCTTTCTTCTGATCTTCGAGTGCACGGGCTTTTTTGCGCAACTCCAACTCAGTAGTTTGCGCTTCCTCGAGTTTTTGAGCTTTTTCTTTAAATTGCTCTTGGAGATCTTTGAGTTCAGTACTGACTTTTTCTTGGGCTTTTTCCTGCGCAACTAGCCAAAGTTTACTCTTCTCTGATTCAAGCTGCTTTTTGACTTGCTCTTCGACGGCCTTGTCTTGCTGCTCGAGTTTTCGCCGAAAAGATTCCAAGCCCTGCGATTGACA
>CAYUES010000040.1:0-5938 GCA_964443885.1 uncultured Pseudomonadales bacterium | reverse complement strand
TCGAGTTTTTTTTGGAGTTCTTTTTGTTTTTCGGCTAGTTCTGCATCAGCAGCTTGTTGTTTCTTTTCCAGTTCTTGTTGCGCTTTTTTTTGTTGCTCTGCAAGTTCAAGTTCGAGCTTTTTTTTGCTTTCAGATAAGTCAAGTTTTTGCTTTTCTAGCTGCGCGGCGGCGGTGGTCAGCTCGTCGGCTTTTTTCTTGTACTCGCCTTCAATTTTATGTTCGAGTTCATGCTTAATTTGCTCGGATAGAGCTTGCGAAAGTGGGATACTGGTTTGACATTTGGGGCAGTTTATTGTTTGGTCAGGCATACTCAAAGATTACCAAAGTTTTCACGAATGTGGAAGATGAGAAAACCTACTCTCACCCCCGCTTGCCCACCCAAACCACCTGTGAGCCACTGCCGACTTTTTTGCGGGTGTCGTTGTCCACCAGCTCCACACTAAATTTATTGATATACGGAAAAAGTAAAAATACACTCTTTGCGGCCATATCGAGGCGATCGCTGTAAATTTCCATAAATAACTTGGTAAACGTATCACGGTAGCGCACACCTTCACCCAGCAGTTTATCCTGAAAAATCCGTGGCAACCACAGCCGCGAGTTACCTTTACTAAACGCACTAAACTTTTCCTCCAATTGATCAACACTAAAGTCCAGATGCCAGACAAAGTCTCCCACTCCTAGGTGCCAACTCGAACGCACGATCAGCGCATTAACCAAGATATGAGTGTCACTTTCAAATGCCTTGTTCTTCAAGCCAGATTCAAACGCCCGCGGCGCCAACCGCTCCCGCCCCACATGCATCTTGTCGGCCGCCACCAACGCCCACTGGAGCGGATTGCCTGCTTCCAGCTGTGCCCCATTCTCGATCAAAACTGGCTCTTCGTGGAATAAAATCGCATACGTCACGGCCTGCCACTCGGCACTTTGAACGTCAATATTTTTGAATAACTTCATCAGCAACCAAATACTAAACTGCGAGTGTTCTTTGCGAGTGATCAAGTTTCCCAAATCATGCGTCATCCCCACCAGAATCATCAGTAACTCAGTTTTGACATCATAGTGACCATGGCCATTAAACGACTGCCCTGCCCGCTGCAACAGCTCGACACCCGTCTGGCTGACCCACAAGGTGTGGCGATCGGTGTGATCGTTAAAACCATGCTGGCGCTCGCGATCCAAAACCGGCCCAACGTAGTTCAAGGCATTGCCAAAACCGTGATACAGATACGACAACGCCATGCCTCGTGAAGTCAGGGCAAAGTACTCTTTCCAGTCAAAAACCGCCTTTATCTTGGGCGTCTCAGAGCCTGTTAAAAAAGGAAAGTCTTTTTTCTTGAACTGTATATCGTGTTTGAGCAAAAAATGCCAGAATGGCACACCGTCGGGGCGCACAAATAGATTATTTCCTTGATAGATTGAGTAGTCTTTGAGTGTAAGTTGCATGGTTGGTTTTAGAGCTGTTTAAGGCAGTAGAATTGAGTTATGTTCGAGCGCAGACTGATTATACGCCATCTTGTATAATCAGCTATAAGTTTCAAGTGCGTACACTTGAAAAACGTTCCCATAGTTTAATGGATAGAACAAGGGTTTCCTAAACCCTAAATCCAGGTTCGATTCCTGGTGGGGACACTATAAATGCTATAATAGTCCATGCAAAAAGTCTGGATGATTAAGGTAATTTAAGTATGCTCACTCGCACTGAAGCTCAACAAGAACTGCCACCTTCATATCTGCTCCAAGATCTGTTGACTGCAATGTCAACTCTAGCAGAAACCCTGACAACTATTTTAATTTCTACCAAGTTATCCGCCAAACAATGTGAGGATTACTATGATTTCTTGTGGTACCTCACAGACAAGCTGCACGCGACATATCGCGATGTTGAGTCTGATGTAAACGATCCTGATATTCTGGACCGAATCCGGGCTGCTCGGAATATTCTTAAAAATTCGGTAGATCTCCGAGTTGGACTTGAGGTGCCATCACAGATGGATGCCGTGTATACGAATTTATTTATTGTTAACCAGAACTTGACTGATTTCCTTCAGGAGAAAACTGTTCACATCTAACTACTTAGGTACTGATTTTATATAATTGTTTGCTATACTCTACTCGAGACCCAAGAAAAGCTGCTTGCCCCAAACTCGGCCAGCCTAGACGACCGCAAGCACTACGCGCCTCCATAGTTAAATGGATAGAACATGAGTTTCCGGAACTCAAGATGGGGGTTCGATTCCCTCTGGAGGCACACGCTCAACTAGAAGAATTTTCTCAAACCATCATACAGTGTTTTAAGAAAGTTACCTTGCTCTCCTCGCTTTGCTTTAGTCAAAGCAGCATTGACCTCTGCTAATCGCTTTTTACCTAGAGGTGATTGTTCTGCGATTATTTTCCGTAATTCAGGAATTATTAAAAAGATCTGATAATCACTAAAGTTCTCAGTAAAGTAGTCAGCTGGTTTACTTTCATCTAGTGCTAAAGCAAATAAGTCACGTTTCAATAACCCCGCATTTATTTGAAAAACTCCACCATCAGCATTTAACTGAACACCACCGCTCAACTTATTCAAAATAAAAATTATATTCTCTAATTGAGACCGGTTATCTCTGTTGGGAACAAATTGCTCGGCTAATCCGACTACTTCCAACAAATCTGCAAAAGTTATGACTTGTAAGTCTTGCAGTTCTTTAAGAACTGATTCATATTCTGTTACTGGCTGAAGGTCTTCATTTTTTGATGGTTTAGTTGTTTGAAGTATTGGCTCTTTCTGACTATCTCTAGGCTCTAACAACAGTGCTACTCTGCTCCGAATTATATATGAAATCGAGGGATCTCCTAACTGCTCGGTCACTGACGCCCAGTTTTTCGTATCAATATTTCGAAGTATTTTTCGAAAACTTTCTAGTAGGCCAGAGGCTGGACGTTGAACCTCAATCTGGTTTTCGCCTGAACGCTTGGTGCTCACAAAAACATACCCTGTCTGGGCTAAACCTTCGAGTGCCAAGTGTAGCTCTTCTAAAGAGTTTGCATTGTGAAAGGCATTTAGAAAGGTCGTTTGCGCTTCATTGTTTGGAGTGTTGTCGCTTGATTTTACAGGCTCAAAAATTTGTTGAGGAAGAGAGCCCGCTTCTGCAGAATTTTGTGTAGACATGCAGACATAATAAGATAGTTCCAGCACAACTGCAATAAGGCTCGCCTTTTCAGGCGAGCCTTATTGTTTTAGATTAAACTTACTAGTTCAGGGAGTTTTTCAGACTTTCAGAAAAACTTGTAAACTTAGAGCTTACTTTCCGCGCTCGTAGTCAGCATAGATGACTTCTTCAATCACAGTACCATAATCAAAGATTTCATTTTCGCCAAAAACGATGTCAATTTCGCGATTCGCATCATCTTCACTCGAAGAAGCGTGAATTAAGTTGTACTGTTGACTCATCCCAAAGTCACCACGAATTGATCCAGCTTCAGCTTCACGACCAGATGTGGTACCGATCAATTTGCGAACCACCGGCACCGCGTCAATACCTTGCCAGGCCATAGCTACAATCGGCAACGAACCCATGAAAGACTTTAAGTCTCCAAAGAAACTCTTGTCTTTATGCTCGACATACCAGTCACTCAACTGGGCATCGTCCAAAGATACCATCTTCATCGCAACGAGCTTCAAACCCTTGCGCTCAAAACGACTGATGATTTCACCAATCAGTCCACGTTGTAAACCGTCTGGTTTCACCAAGACAGCAGTGCGTGTCATTTTCATAAAGTTCCTCTCTATATATGTACTACTAATTTTATCGCCTTTTTTCTATTTCTAAATACTTTACAGTACTTCGCTCAAGACTTTTTGTGCTACTTTAGTCAACTAAAGTAGTTTACTGGCCTACTTTTTCGTTTTTCTAAACTTTATACACTTTGGTTTCTAGCTCTGCCAACACTTTTACGTAGTAAAGTCCTCGAGTAATTTCTCGAACTCTGTCTTCTCTTCAAACGGCCCAATCACCGCCAGTTTTGGCTTGCCTTTGTATAGTTTGGTGGCCAAAGCATGGACTTGATCAATCGTCACCGCTTGAATTTTCTTCAAAACTTCTTCTGGAGTATCGATCTCACCTTGCAGTAACTGCTTCGAGCCAAAGTACTGCGCGACGCTTTCACTATCCTCCAGCGAAAGCACCGTCATGCCCGAGATGTACTCTTTGGCTTTTGCCAATTCAGCTTTGCTAATCGGTTTTTTGCCAGAAGCTACATCACTAAACTCTTCCAAGATCACTTTGATTGCTTCAAAAACTCGAGTGGGGTCAACACCCGCACTCGCGCCTACGACGCCCGCATTCTGGAAGTAATCGGTGTCAGAACGCACATAGTAACAAAGTGCCCGCTTCTCGCGCACTTCAGTGAACAGCCGAGAACTCATGTTGCCACCCATAATCACAGAAAGCACCGACATTGCATATCGCTCTGGAGCGCCACGTTGCAGTCCCGGCCAACCAAGCACCAAGTGGGCTTGCTCTGTCTTTTTATGCTCGACCCAAAGATGATCCGAAGAGACGGTGTTGTCTTTGAAGTACGGCTTGAGGTCTTTTTTGCCAGCGGTGCGTTTAATTTTTGCGGTTTTTGAGAACATTTTTTCTGCCAAGTCAAGCGTTTTTTTGTCACTAACAACGTCCGCGTCCCCTGCCAAAATCAAGACCATATTTTCGAGGTCATACCACTCTGATAAAAAGTGCTCAAAATCTTGTGATGTAATGCTATTGACGGTTTCTTTACTACCAATGATCTCGTGTTTGAGACCTTGATCTGCAAAGAATAATGAATCAAATAAATTAGCAACGTGAGACATCGGATTATCGCGGTACATGTTAATCTCTTCGATAATTACACCCTTCTCTTTCGAGACGTCTTCTTGGCGGATATTAGGCAGTAGCAACATATCGGAAAGCACATCGAGTGACTTAGAGAGGTGTTTACTGGCAGACTTGACGTAGTAGCCGGTGTACTCTTTGCTCGTAAACGCGTTGAACTCAGCTCCAATTGCATCGACAGCACTCGAAAGATCGAGCGCAGTCGGATAGGCAGTGGTTCCTTTAAAGACAATGTGCTCAAAAAAATGGGCAATGCCCTCTTTGGCCGGATCTTCATAACGTGAGCCAGTGTTGGTCAAAACCAACGCTGTCACTGAACCAACGGCGGGCATCGGAATCGTTAAAACGGGCAACCCACTCGCAAGCGTTGTCAATGTATACGACAAATGAGACATCTACATCCTTTCCACGGCTGTAATACCTAGTAACTGCAAACCTTCTCGTAAGACTCGTTGGACCGCTTTAGTTAATAAAAGTCGTTTTTGCGTCTCGTTTTGATTGTCACCAACGATGGTGTGGTTTGCATAAAAAGTGTTAAAGCGTTGTGCGAGCTCGTGTAAGTACGTCGCAATGTGGTGCGGCGCATATTCTTGAGCTGATCTCTCAACTACATCAAAATACTTAGAAAGCGCAACTAGAATATCATGCTCACTTTGATTGACTACGGTATCAGAATGTACAGCAATATCTGCTTTTGGATCAAAAGATACAGCAATAGATCGCTCTTCAGCCTTTTTAAAGATGCTGTGCGTGCGCGCCAACGTGTACTGAATATACGGTCCTGCAAAGCCAGTAAATGAAACACTGTCTTCAATGTTGAAGGTAATTTCCGAGACTGGATCTTGGGCTAGCATCGTCCACTTGACTGCCCCAACCCCGACTGCTTCGACTACTCGCTCGAATTCTTCAGGTGGCAAGTCTTTGGCCACGCCGACTTTTTGCATAATTTCTCGAGCTTTATCTTGTGCCAACTCGAGCAAATCATCCGCATAGACAACTCGACCTTTGCGAGAACTCATCTTGCCTTCTGGGAGTCGCACCATGCCATACGCAAAGTGATGGAACTTCTCCCGATTACC
>CAYUES010000039.1:0-9379 GCA_964443885.1 uncultured Pseudomonadales bacterium | reverse complement strand
CCATCTTCTTTTTCTACCAATCTGATAGACCACGCTATGCCATCTCTAAAGTCGTGAAGAAGGTCAAGTTTTGTATCTCTGCACCACAAAGCGTTCAATAAGATTTTGTTATTCCCAGATGAATCATTATTATCTATATTTTGATGCAAGAGCATTGCGTTTTGTGAATCGGGCTCAATACAAATAATTTTCGTTGACGGAAAGTAAGCTTTAAAAAATAGTGTGCTTAATCCAATATTTGCGCCTGCATCAACAATTAACTTAGGCGAGTTCTGTTCACATTGTAATAGCTCTACAATCCGAAGGTAATCCCTTGAAATAAAAACTTCCTCAAAGGATAGGACGTCGCTCGAATCTGTACGGATTTTTATCCTGAATTCTTTCCCTTTAATAGGTACACAAATTTGTAAAATTTCTTTGTCAAGAGAGGTAATAGAACCTCCATTTTTTGCCAAAAATCTCCATAACAAGACAAGCGTGTAAGCTTCATGTGGAATAGATTTTTTTACAAACTCACAGGTTCTTACTATATGTCCTACTAAAAAAAGGAGAGGTCGTTTCCTTAATAGAGTGTAAAAAATCATAATATCATCTACTTTCGAGCAAGAAAAAGTCAACAATGCGCGATGCCGCATGCCCGTCCCAATAAGGTATTTCATTATGTTTTGAGGGATCATAGTGGTTCAAAGATTCTTTTACCGCTGCAATAATTGTTTCAAACTCACTTGATACTAAACGGTTAGTGCCAAGTGCGATAGTAATCGGGCGTTCTGTATTAGGACGTATAGTTAGGCAAGGAATTCCTAAATATGATGTCTCTTCCTGAACACCACCTGAATCCGTTAATACCAATTGTGCATTTTGGGTAAGAGACAAAAAATCTAAATACCCTTGCGGTTCTAAAAGCCGTAGTTGGGGATTCAACCACGACAGATTGAGTTGTTGAATTCTACGATAGGTACGTGGGTGAATAGGAAAAACAACTAAATGTTGTTCGGAGATAATATTCAATGCTCGGATAATTTGAGTCAACGCATCACTATCATCCACATTTGTGGGACGATGCAGTGTGACTAAAATATATTGTTGAGCAGTCAGATCTAGGCGGACTAGCGTTTCTTGTTTTTCTATTATTGGCAGCATTTTAACCAGTGAATCAATCATTACATTTCCTACAAAACAGATTTTATTTCTGGCTATACCTTCTTTAGTTAAATTCTTATCTGCATCTTTGGAAGGTGTAAATAGTATACTGGAGAGTTGATCAGTTAAGATACGATTAATTTCTTCTGGCATCGTGAGATCACCAGATCGCAATCCAGCTTCCACATGAGCGATACGGATACCTAATTTTGCACAAACAAGCGCGCAAGCCAGTGTAGAGTTCACATCACCAACGACGATAACCCAATCAGGCGAATATTTAAGCACTATAGGCTCAAAGGCTATCATTACGCGTGCCGTCTGTTCTGCATGAGAGCCAGAACCTACACCCAGAAACTCATCCGGGGCAGGCATCCCTAAATCCTGAAAGAAGACGTCTGACATGTTGAAATCATAGTGCTGACCTGTATGAACAAGAATTTGCTGGAATTGTTCTGGGTAATGCGCCATCTCTTCCATGATAGGGGCGACCTTCATAAAGTTAGGGCGAGCGCCAACAATATGCATTATTTTCACAAGAGACTCCTCTATTTAGCGAGAAAAGACCGTTGTATCATGCGCAGCGGCGATGGTGCCGTTAGTTCCAGGTGCTCCAACAACCCGATGCTTTACATCATGAGTTTCGCACATCCACTGAGCGGTTAAGCGCATACCATCAAGCAAGCTATATGAGTTTCTATGATCCAAATCGCGAATTGATTTTGATACATCAACTTTCTTGACCTTTGTCGTGAGAATTTCAGAATCTCGATATTGAACAAGACTAGGATCAGCGCCAGTAATTTCTAAAACTATCTCAGCTAGTTCTTCAATCGAGTGCATTGTATTGCCACCGATATTATAAGTTTCGCCTGGCTTAAAATCATTGACAATGTTGGTAAGCGTACGGACAGTATCAGCTAGGTATGTAGAGGTGCGTGAATGACCGCGAAAAACGATAAAGGGTAGGTCATTCAGTGCACAGTAAAGGAAGCGGCAGTTTACAGAGCGGTATGGACTGTAATATTCGCCAGGACCATACGTGTTAAAGAGTCGCACGACAACACTCTCGGTTCCGTACTGAATCGCAGAGTTGCGAATCTGCATTTCATTGACCCATTTGCTCATGGCATAATCGTTCAACTGCTTGACTTCATACTCATCCATGACCGACTCAACCATAATATTGGGCCAATCACCATATACCTCTGAGGACGAGAAATGAATCAAGCGGAACCTGTGTCGCTCTTGAAGGCGAATAATGTTTTTTGTTCCAATTCCGTTAGTATGCCAAAGAGTTTCGTAAAAATCCTCCCCATTCCAACGACCAAATTCGGCAGCACAGTTATAAACGTAGTCAAATGGCCCCATGCGTTCAATTACCCGCTCGATTTGGCGGAATTCACCTATATCACAACGTGCATAGGTCGGGACTTTCACATCTGTGCCTAAACTAAACCCAACCTCATTCGGTTGGTGATACAAGTCGCAAGCAACTACATAATTACCGCGGACACTTAATTCCTTAAGTATGCCTGCACCTACTGTGCCCAAACCACCTGTCACTAATATTTTCATAGATTACCTCAATTGAATGTATTATCAAGTATAAGCGTAGCAAGCAGCATTCACTCATTCACAACTATACAGGCTTTACTACTTGGGATTGAGTATACCTTACCCACAATCTTCTAATTTCCAAAAAAGGGTAAAATAACATGCAAAGGAGAGAATTTAAATGAATTTCTGCAATAAAAGGACCTACTACAATTACAGGCTTATTGTACAGAAATAGTCTAACCCAATCCTGCCAGGTAAGTTGCCTTTTCTGATCTCTGAGAGTATTCAGAGAATTAGACCCTGTTTCTTGAATTATGTCTTGTAAGAGGTGCAAGTACGGTATGAAAACTTTTTTTCGTATTACTTTACCTTTATAGAAATGAAGGTTAAATAGGAAGGGTTTGATTACCTTAACTCCATGAAAATGGTAAAAAACGAGAGGATCAGAGTCAACTTTCACTAAATCTTTATCTTCTCGAATTTGGTGGTTTGGTACATTCCAGGGAGCTAGACCAGCACCTTTATTTTGTAATACAACTACCTCTTTAAAGCGCTCAGGCCATTCATTTAGATATTTTTGATCGGCAAACTTGCCATCTTCATGGCGATCATAGCACCATTCCAAACAACGATCTCGCCACCAGTTAAGGCATTCTCTTCCAATTGTATTGTTGCGAAATGATAAATATCCGACATTATAGCGTCCCACTAATTCCTCTTCATGCGCGTTATAAAAACGATGAGGAATAATCAAAATCGAATTTTTACCTAGTTCTGAATAAATAGGCTCAGGGCTAGAAAAAAAGAAAAGGTCAGAGTCAATGTATGTAATAATATCTATGCTTGGAAGCTGCTTCAGAAGATAGAGGGGCCATGATGGTGAGCAAGTATAGTAGTATTCAAGTCGTGTTCGATTCTGTTTAGCTTCTAGAAGTGCCAAATCGCCATCCTCAAAGGTTTCCAGCGCAACCGGTATTAAATTGGGAAATGCATGGCTAGAAAGATATGTATATGTCTCTTTGTCAAAACAAAGTACATAGAGTGTAAATGGCTTGGCGTAACACATGAGTGAATGATACAAAGCCAAGCCTCTAGGTAGGTAATGTCGATCAAAATAAGTGCAAAAGTGATACATAATTTTACTTAACCGGTGAGTTACTTAGCTGTTACACCAATTCTTAATATGTTGACAGACAATCTCTACCTGATCGTGCCTAAGTTCAGGGTATATAGGCAAACTTAGAACCTGTTTTGCAATTTCTTCTGTTTTTGACAAGTCAACAACAATGGGAATGCGTTGCTGGTATGCAGGTTGCATATGAACAGGTATAGGGTAATGAATAAGTGTTCCAATGCCTTGCTGTCGTAGATATGTTCTCAGCTCATCACGTTTGTTTGTTCGAATGACATACTGGTGGAAGACATGTTTTGTATTACTTTTCGTTTCCGGTAGTTGCAGTTTCGTGTTAGCTAATTTGTCTGTATAAAGTTGTGCTAACTGAGCGCGTCGGCCATTTTCTTCATCAAGATATTGAAGTTTCACTCTTAGAATAGCCGCCTGAAGTTCATCTAGCCGAGAATTTAAGCCCGGTATAGCACTTATATAGCGCTCGCGCCAGCCATATTCTCTCAATGATCGAATTTTTGGGGCTAATATATCATCATCTGATATGATGATACCCCCATCACCTAGTGCTCCTAGATTTTTTGTTGGGTAGAGGCTGAAAACAGCCAACTGCCCCCAACAACCTACCTTTAAATTGTTCACTGCTGCACCATGGGCTTGCGAGCAATCTTCAATAATAGGTAGATCATAACGTTGTGCAAGGTCAAGAATATCGGACAAATTGGCTGGATGTCCATATAGATGGACAGGCAATATAGCGCGGGGACGCAGTCTAGACATCGATGCTTCTGCAGTGACTACTCGTATAGCATTTTCTAACGAGTTTGGTGCCATCGTATAAGTCACTGGGTCAACATCAACAAAAATGGGTGTTGCCCCCACGAGTTCAATGGCAGCAACTGTAGCTACGGCCGTATGTGAAACTGTGAAGACTGCGTCACCTGGACCAATATCATAAGCTCGCAAAGCAATTTCTAGTGCATCAGTCCCATTGGCGACACCAACACCGTGTTTAACCCCAATGTATGCCGCAAATTCTGTCTCAAATGCGGTCACTTCCTGACCAAGGATATACCAACCACTTTCAAGAACTCTGGAAATCGCTTGATCAATCCCTACTTTATGCGCGAGATAATTTGCTTTTGGATCGGTTTGCGAGATAGAAACATTCATAAGTAATATCTTAAATTTTCTTTATAAAAAGCTAAAATTCTGCCTATGCCTTCATTCAGTGGGATACGAGGTTGCCAGTCAAGGGTCGAACGAATGAGCCGATCATCTGCATAGTAATCACCTATGTCAATACGTTTTCGGTCTGCTGGGAAAGTACGTGTTATGTACTCCCCCCCCCCATTTACAGTGATTAACAAATCTGCTAAATCTTTCAAACTGATTAAGCTATCACTTCCAATATTGAAGACTTTGCCATTCGATTCTTCACTTGTTGCTGCTAGCAGAAAAGCTGTTACGACATCATCGACATAGGTAAAATCACGTAATTGCTCTCCTCCCCAAACTTCGAAGGGTTTTCCTTCTAATAAAAGCTTTATCCAAATGCCAAGAAAGGTTTGACGGGCATCTTTAATCCGCATCCTTGGACCAATTGTATTAGTTAGACGTAAGGCACAAGTACGGATACCATAAACATTGTTATAAAGAATGTGATACCACTCTCCTGCCATTTTGTTAATTCCATTTACATCTACTGGACGCAATAGATGTTTTTCATCAACAGGTAGGTAATCCGGCTTACCATAAATTTGTCTTGTGCTAGCAAAGATAATTTTTATTTCGGAATTGTATTTTCGGCATGTTTCAAGAATAGAAAGTTGTGCTCGACAGTTGATCTCCAAGTCTGTATAGGGATCTTGCATTGAATCCATGTGACTTGTTTGCCCCGCTAGGTTAAAGAGATAATCTTTGTTTGCAATCAGATGGCGCATACTATGTATATCACGTACATCAGATATATTCACCTGTACTTTGTTTTCAATTTCGAAGATATTAAATAAGTTACCACCATATTCAGGAATTAAACTGTCAACTAAGGTGACATATGCACCTTGCTTAACTAGTCGATGAGCTAAATTAGCGCCAATAAATCCTAATCCACCAGTAATAAGAACTTTTTTTGCGGTGAAATTAATATTATTACTCATATATTACAAATCCTGGCTTGATTGCTTCGGTAAAAAATAAGTCTGGTTTTATCACTTGCCCGTTAGGTAGTGTATCAAGATGAAAACTTGTCCAGTTAGGTATTGTACTAGCATATGCATCCTTTACTTGTGGATTACAAAAACCAACTTGACATAACATCTGACCAAGAGAGTAGCGATCGTACATATATTGATGAATTTCACCTGACAAGCGAAAACGTCCAATCATTAATGCTTTTCTATCTTCTCTCCCTAACAAAAGTTCTGCTATACGACATTTTAGCCTATGAGGTAAACTGTATAATCTACGTTGAAGTCTTCGTAATAAACCTAACCTAGAACGCCTATTTGATGGGCGCGAATTGCGCAATGACCTCACTAACTGATGTCCTTCTTCGCCGATTCGCTCGTAAATAAACGACTCATTGAGAAGCGGATTCTGCCTCAAGTAATCTACCATTCTACCGCCTGTCTTTTCGCGAACTGTTTGGTCATACAGTTCTATCATTATCCATTCATAATCATAAGCGGCTTCTTGATCACCATTCAATACAGCGGTCAACTTGGATAAATATAATTGACAAATTTTTTCTAAATCAGGTACACCTACACGTATGATTCCACCTGGTTTTAGTACTCGAAAACACTCTGCCAAAAATAGTTCTGCATCTGAACGTCTTATATGTTCTAAAACAGCGGCATGATAAACAACGTCGCAAGTTGCATCAGGAAGTGGAATACCACGACTAAGATCATGTTGGATCACTTCTGGTGCACTTGGATTTAAGTCAATATTGATCCACTCTGGATGATATCTATTGCCACAACCTAGATTGAGAAAAACCTTCTCGTCAGACAATATTTACTCCTCAATTTACCTCGATAGATAATTCTGCTAAGAAACTCGATATTTGTTTGGCTTAGATATAAAAATTGCCAAGGATCTTGCAGAACGGTGCCCAAGTTTCCGGCCGGAATGGTTTAGTCATGGCCAAGGTTTGGGCTCTAATGCATCAAAAATTAACACTATCTTTTCTCAATAACTTTGATTTGCCGTGCAGGATTACCACCAACAATCGTGTAATCTGGCACATTCTTTACAACAACACTACCTGCTGCAATAATTGAAGCTTCACCAATTGTCACGCCTTTCAATATAATAGAATTCGTGCCGATCCATGCATCATTTTTAATAATAATTTCTTTTTCATTTAACCCAAATAATTTATAAAAACCTTTAGTTGTATTTTGAATGTATTCTAAATGACGTTCATGAGGATCGATGGAATGAATATTGTTGTCAAATATATTACAGTTATGCGCAATTTGGACTCTGTCACCTATCCTTATATTAATTGCTGAATATATCCTTGTGTTTTCTCCTACAAAACAATAATCTCCAATTTCAATTTTTCCACAATTTTCCCATACACATAGAGTGCCTGCTATATGTGTGTGTTTGCCAATCACAATATTTTCTTTGATGTTTGAAGTATTCCAAATTCTTGCCTTAGCATAGATTTGACTGCTTTCGTGCAAAATACAACAATAATCATTATCTGGAGTTTTGGTGTTTTTAAAGAGCATTTTTGCCCAAGATTTTATCGATCTCATATTTTTTGATTTCGGCTGGTGTACCAGCTGCAAGCACATTTTCGGGAATTGATTTGGTGACAATAGAACCATTAGCAATTATACTATTACGACCAATTGTAACACCCTTTAAAACCTTGACATTGGATCCCAACCATACATTTTCTTCTATATTTACTTTAGCAGTCTTTGCTGAGCCGAGCTTTCTTTTCGCCGGAGAAAGTTCATGAAAGTCACTGTCATATATTTCGACATTTATTCCAATCAAAGTGTGTCTACCAATATAAACGCCTTCACCTTCACAAAGGATTGATAAATTGTTATTTGTCCACACTCCATCATCAAAATATATTTCTGTATGTTTGTTTCTTGCGTTCAAAAATGTATAATTGCTGTAAAGGAATGGTGAAATTTTTGTGCCAATTATCACACCTTTTCCAAAATGTATCGAACCTTTTCCAAGCATTAGTATTGGTTGGTTTTTTTTAGGTTTACCATAACAAAATTGTATGTTTGATAGTAAGTTGTACTTCAGCATCATAGGATACATGAAAATATTATGAAAAATCGATGCTTTGATCTGTGAAATATTAAACATAGTTACTATCTATAAAGAATAACCATCTGAAGGTAAGTCATAGGTCCAAGTTAATTGAGGGATTACTATTCCGATCTGGTTAGGATTCCCGTACTTAGCAAATTGTGAGCCTGTTTCTACAATTGAAAAATTTAATATATGTTCATGAACGTCATATATCTCTGTCATAAATTGGTGTGCTCCAACAGTAAGTAAGTAAGTATTAGGCATTAAGAACATACCAGGTACGCGTATATACATTTTGTATATACCTATACTATTATCAATTATTCTCTCGTCAACATTATGCGAACGGTTGGAAGAGAATAAAACTCTGCCATCACTAGTATGTACCTGAATTGTAATCTCTAGATCAGATACAGATTCAATAATTTCATACTCAAGCAATATGAGAAATGAATTGCGTACGTCTATTTCTGCTGTTAATAAACCTTTACTGTTCAGGATTGCTACTTCGCGAAAAAAAACCTTTTTATATTTTGATAAGATTTCTTCTAGCACAATTCTGCTATTACTTTGTCCTATTGATAAGTATTTTGCCACTATGGATTCGATATGGCCATTATGGGTAATCTGACCATTTTTAAGATAAATTCCTTCTGTGCATAGTTGTGTAATAACACCCATATTATGACTGACGAAGAGAATAGTTCTACCTTCTTTACTTACATCTTCCATCTTACCTAAGCATTTTTTTTGGAACTCTGCATCGCCTACTGCTAATACCTCATCCACCACCAAAATTTCTGGCTCCAAATGCGCTGCCACCGCAAAGGCCAGCCGCACATACATCCCACTCGAATAGCGCTTCACCGGCGTATCCAGAAACGTTTCCACCTCGGCAAAGGCCACAATCTCATCAAACTTGCGGCGGATCTCTTCGCGGCTCATGCCCAAAATCGCGCCGTTTAGGGAAATATTCTCGCGTCCCGTCAACTCGGGGTGAAAGCCCGTTCCTACTTCCAGCAAACTGGCCACTCGCCCCTTGATGTGGATGCGCCCCTTGGTCGGCTCGGTAATCCGGCTCAGGATCTTGAGCAGCGTCGACTTGCCGGCGCCGTTGCGCCCAATAATGCCGACCCGTTCGCCCTGTTTCACTTCGAAGGAAACGTCGTTGAGGGCCCAGAACTCCTCGCTGGTGGCTGCTGGCTGGTGGCTGCTGGCTGGTCGCCGGAGGCGCTGGCCTATGCCTTTGATGCC
>CAYUES010000038.1:0-9940 GCA_964443885.1 uncultured Pseudomonadales bacterium | reverse complement strand
CAAACTTATAGTCACCAAATCGCTTTACCACACCTTCCACAGATTTTAGTACTGATTCTTTCTCAATACGCAAATATGCCAAAGCTACAGGAATCTGTACAAACCCTAGTGAAAGTAAAAAACTAAAGTCACTAGACTTATTTATGTAACCTTTGGAAATTGTGTCGGACAGTGCAATACAAACTGCCGCAATAAATGGCCAGGCGATAGCTTTATTTAGAGCAAATTCACTTCTCTGCAGCTTATCAGGCAGACTGGCGATAATACTACCTGCAATCGCAAGACAAACAAAAAGTAATATATTCACTGACAAAACTTCGTCATTCAAAAAGCGAGAAAAGATTACTGTATAAACTGGATAAGTAGCAAGTACAGTCGCAGTAACTGCCAGCTCACCCTTCGAGAGCGCATAGAATACAATTGCTTCAGACAAAATTGCAGAAACTACCGCAAACATGAAAGCCTCATACCAATTTACACCACCAGCGATTCCCATCCAAATTGCTAGTGGCACCCAAATTAGTAATCCAAAAATTGCATCAAAGAAAAATGCTACAGAAGGTTGTAGCTCTTTATAACTTTTTCGTAAAGCCAGCTGTGAAAAAGCAACAAACACTCCACAAAGTAACGCAAAGATAATTCCAAGCATGGATGTATTGTAAACTAAATTCTTATAAAGCTCACAGAATGAAAACGAATCTACTTCTATTTCTCAAGTACTAGCATCTCCCCATCCACAACTTCCACTGCCTGCTCATCACTCAATGTCAGTAATGGAGTTTTTTGTTCATAACAAAATGGCAACTTCTGCAAATACTCTTCTTTAATCTCTGCACTTCCCCAATGTGGCAAAACATGAACATCGCACAAGTTAAGTGCATCATACGATTCCAATTTTGGAGCATCACTTCGATCATCAAAATGAGTTTCTAAAGAAATATTTGGAGCAGCAACTACAGCACCAGCACTCGAGCCTACATAGACCATTCCTGCTTGGACTCTTTGTCTAAATACGCTCACTAAGTTTTTTTCTAGTATTTTTTCTAACATGTACACAGTATTCCCGCCACCAACGATACAAACCTCAGTTTGTTCTAATTTAGTTCTCAATTTACTTTCAGAAGCTGCAGCAATATCCACTCGCTCTACAACAAATCCAACATCAATAAATGACTGGATATCTTTGTCCATCCAAGGTTTATCTTCGTATAGGTTGGCAGCTGTGGTAATAAAAACTGTTTTCAACTGACTGGGGTTTTTACCCTCTTTAGTAACTTTCTCTGCAAGGTACGATGCAAAGTTGCCAGCAATAGAGGCTAGTAATAAATATTGTGACATATTATGTAAACAATCTCTTAATCTCTTCATACGCTGGCTCTAACTTTGCTCGTTCTTCTTCAAAAAAAGTCTTACTTCTAAAATCTCGCGCAATTTTTTTAAGCACCCAGTTTCTATGTTGTTCTGCAGTCATCTCTAATCCAAATAGTTTCAGTCTATCTACTGTCATATCTGTATAAAAATTTGTTCCCAAATGACCAATGGCATCAGCAGTTGATAACACTTTTGCTTCTACTGTCTGAGGCATGTTTTCCGGGTATGCTGAGTGTGGTCCAATAACTTTAATCATTATTTGTTCGATTTCATCCGTTGTAAAACCTGCTTGTGCAAGTACAGTTCGTGCAAGCTCGTCAGATTCTGATTCATGAGATTCATCACTACGTAAAACTTTTACATCACCTACGTCATGCAATAAAGCCGCTGAAACAACTTTTTCAATATCGGCAAGTTCTCGTTCTGCAATTAACGCTGCTTGCTCTGCCACAAACTGAACATGGGTATCCCACATCCATCTTGCAGCAGGCATTTCTGAAGTTACATATAGAGCTTCAACTATAGTTCTCACCAATTGATCTCGTTGTTTTTGTGGCTCTACTTCTTTCATTTCATGTATCATACCATCTATAAGAGTGATTACTGTAGAATACAGTTATGAATGTACCTTGCAGAATCCAAGCACTCAAATATATCAAACATACTGATTTTGAGATGAGTGCGTATGAGTACGCTGATGTAACTGTGGAAACAGAAAATAATAATAATCGATACCGCATGCTGCGAGTTACAGCTAATAGCTCACATATATTATTTACTGAGCCAGCGCTGGAATATGCTATTGAAAGAGGTGATTTTTCTGTGGCTTAGTTTAGCGGAGTATAGTAATTCTTTTTCACTATGTCTTTAGTAAGTGAGATAAAAAAAGCCCGCTAGGTAAAGCTTACCTAGCGGGTGTCGGGCTACTTAACAGCGTGAGCTGCTAAGTTTGAACAATCAACTGCGGCCATTATTGCCGCTGCCTTCAATCCGAATAGGCAAATGCCGCTCGGTTGAACTCATTACTGCATCAGAGAGGCGTTCTGCCTCTTGGTCCGTTAGTTGGACACCTTGATGAGCAAGTTCGGATAGCCGACTTACCTCGTCAAGGTCTGCTTTGCCTTGGCCATTGTTTGACTGTTGTGTTCCTCGTGTCATGTTGGAGCTCCTTTTTTGCAAACTGCACTAAAGTGATTGATATTGGGCTGGTGCGCCCGTTCCAATCCAAGCTCCTCTCTCCTTTATTACTTGTTGGTACATTCTCACAACTTTTGTGAGAGTAACAACAACACGCATTATTATACATATTTAATGTGTATTTGTCAAGCCTATAGTAAGCTCACAATCCGAGAAGTGATATATTTATACCTACTATGCTTTAGTAAAGAACAGCCTTGCCCACCACCCCAATAAAAGTAGTTATAATCCCAATCATGAATGTATTGTAAACTATTTCTACTCAGGCTGCTAAAATACTCACACTATGATCAAGCATATTGTTTTTGATTTTGGTGGTGTAATTCTCGATCTCGATGGTGTGCACACAGGCTACCCTGATGATCTGGCTAAAATTTTTGGTATTAGTATCCAAGAAGCAGTAGAGTTGTGGAATACCAATAAAACCTCAGTGATGACTGGCAAAGAATCTCCAAAGCAGTTTCTTGAAAGAATTAAAACTGAATATAACTTTATATTTGATCTGCAAGCAGGTTTAGAGTTTTGGGAAAGACGTAACTACATTACTAAAGTAAGAATTGATTGGCAGTTAGTACAGATGCTTGAACAGCTTAAGACTAACTATCGACTTCACATGCTTACAGACCAAATTCAACTCAATAATAGTGCAGTTGACTGGAAGAATGAGTTTGAAACACACTTTCATACTATTTTGCGTTCATATGAGGAAGGCTTTCGCAAACCAGATGCTGCAGCTTTTCAAAATTTACTGAGTAGAATCAATGCAGGTACTAATGAAGTCATTTTTATAGACGATGCATTGATAAACTGTCAGGCAGCTGAAGCAATAGGAATAGCTGCACTGCAGTACAAGTACAAAGATCATCAGCAACTACTACAGTTTTTTGAAAAGTTTGGAGTTAGGTTAATTTAGAGTTTTCTTTGCTAAACACTGTGCAAAGTTGCCAGCAATAGAAGCTAGTAAGAGGTAGCCAGACATAGATTATTTACTTTCAGGCACTAGTGCGTAGATGTTATCTGTTCTATTGTCATACTCTTTTTCTGCAATTTTTTTAAACCCAAATGATTCATACAGCTTTTGGACATGACTGTTCCACTCAGCACCATTTGTTTGAACCGAAAAATGCAACTCACCACCCAGCTCACTCAGACCTTTTTCACTATTAAATTCTAGCCAGGCTTGGACTAAAAACTTCCCCAAACCTTTTTTCTGATGCTCAGCGGCAACTGCAAAATCGTTCAAATACATAGTGTTCTGTGGATACTGATGATTACCTTCACTTTTTCGTTCATACCCAACGATCAAACCGCCAAAGTTATTACTTTGATCCAAAGCAATTAGGCTATGTTGCCATTTTCCATACAGTACACGATCACCTTTTGTTGCTGCCAAGAGTTTTTCCTTGGTATGTGTATCGACCATTGGAATTTGATCTAGTGCGGTACAGATTTCAGCAGAGTACTGCGCAGCTAGTTCTGGTGTTAATTGGTAAACTGAAAATTCTGAAAAATTATAGAGAGGTTTCATGAATATATTGTACACGAGATTTCTGTGTAGATTTCATAAACCACAGTCCCTACCTCGCAATTATCGGCAGGTAGATTTTTTGGTTTAATACATCAGAGGGGAGGTTGGTAATTATCTGGTTCAATTCTTCTTCAAATGCTGGTAAGTACGTGTACAAGCCTTCTGAATTAGGTTGTGCGCAGCCTCTGCCGGTACTCGTTAGACCCAACAAATACTGTACATCATCGATAAAAATTACTAATGGACCACCACTATCGCCTTGGCAGCTATCTTTACCACCTTCTGGCAGTCCTGCCCCAATCATTCCAGAGCTAAAATGCGAGCCATAGTTGAGTGTACTTGTCACTGCATCAACTATTGGTACTAAGACGAACTTCAAAATGTTTGAAGTAGGACCATTTTCGGCTACTTTTCCCCACCCGGTTGTAGTAGCAACTTCGCCAGTCAGAATTTCTGAAATACTATATGAATTTGTATAAGTAATACTGCTGGTATCGGTAATACCTTTTGAAGCAGCAAACTCGGCTAAAATAGCAGCAGTGGTAACCTCAATCGGTTTAATGTAATCCGTCTCGGTGATTAGTGTAGAGAAAACTAAAACAGCAAAATCGCCGTGCTGGTTGCCAGTAAAGTACGGGTTATACTCGCCAGATCCGTATATTTCTGAAACCTGAGAAAACTGTTCCGTGGGCTGGCCATCTGGGCCGATGTCTACCTGATTCTTCGTATGGTCACCAAACACACCACTCACCAAGTTTGGCGAGATTATTTCTCCAGCAGCATTTACTACACAGTGATGTGCTGTTAAGCCAATCGTTTTATCTGGTCGGCTAGTTTTTATATAAACAGCGCCACACCTACCGTTGTTAGCTTTCAAGTATATCTGCCATGGGAACTGCCCTGGAGTCGCGTCCTCACCCCCGACAATGGTGACTGATTTACCAGTTGGCTCTTCAGTTGGTGATGGTATAGGATCAGGTTCAACCGCTGTAAAAACACGATTCACTGGATCATAGCCAGGTTTACCTAGATAAGCCGCATTTTCAGCTACGGCTGACCAGATGGGTGCATCTGGGATATATGGCAGCTGGCTGTATTCAGAATGAAACATAAGCGCGTATTTTACCATGGATTACTGGTAGTACGTGTTTGGAGGGGTCTGCCGGAAAGATTTCAAAGTAGCTACGCTATCTTCTTCATCTCGCCCCAGTCTTTGCCGATCTTGACATCAACTTCAATTGGAACGTCTAGTGGGTACACAGTCGTCATGATTTCTCTCACTTGTTTGATAACTGCATCGATTACTTTTTTATCATCTGTGACTTCAAAAACCAAATCGTCATGGATCTGTAAAAGCAGCTTGCAGTCATCCCGCTTGGTTACAACTTGGGCATGAACATCGATCATTGCTTTTTTCATTAGATCAGCTGCCGAACCTTGAATCGGATAGTTTATCAATACACGACGCATCGAGTTATCGATAGTTTTTTGTCCAGGAAACTCAAACACGTAACGACGTCTGCCCAAAATTGTTTCGACAAACCCATTTGTCTTCGCATCTTTCAGATATTGATCGTAGTAACTGCGAATTTTGGGATATGTTTCATAAAATTTGTTTATAAACTTCTGCGCATCTTCAACTGAGATGTGCAACTGGCTACTCATGCCAAAACTCCCCATCCCATAAATTATTCCGAAGTTAATCGTCTTGGCAACACCGCGCTGCTCCTTCGTGACTTCACTATACGGAATATTGAACAACTCTGCGGCAGTCGTACTATGTACGTCTTTATTTTCTTGGAACGCTTTGAGCAGAGTTTCCTCTTTGCTTAAGTGAGCCAAGATTCGTAGCTCTTGTTGCGAATAATCGAATGATACCAAAGTATTGCCTTGGGTGGCTTTAAAACAGGACTTAATTTTTTGGGCAAAACCAGACGAGGCAGGAATGTTTTGTAAGTTCGGATTGTTTGAGGAAAGACGGCCGGTGCTGGCGGTAACTTGGCCGTAGGTGGTGTGAACCTTGCCGTGTTCATCTACCTTATCAATTAATGTTGCGATGTAGGTAGAACGCAGTTTGGTGAGTTCACGATACTCCAGCAGTTTTTGGATAAACGGAAAGGCATCGGCATGCTGTGAGATCTCACCTTCATTGGTAGCATAGCGGCCGGTTTTTGTTTTACTTAAGGGTACAAGCAGCGTTTCAGCTAAGTAGGTTCCGACCTGAACCGAAGAGTTTAAGTTAATTTCTGCACCCGCATCTGCTTTTAGAGCTGTTTCGAGTTTTTCAATTTCAGTGGTAATTTGCTCACCGACTTTTTTGAGCAACGTAGTATCCAAATAAATACCTGCTTGTTCCATGTGCCAAAGTACGGGTACGAGTGGTAGCTCTATTGTGGAAAAATACTCTTGGAGCTGTGGTAGTTCATCAAACTTGGCTTGCTGTTTTTTGGCTAAATCAGTAAGATCACTAGCTTCATACTTTTCTAAAACCTTCTCTTGAGTATGTACAAACTTGCCATACGAAAGTAAAAACTCAGCAATCATGCAGTCAAAAACTTTTGTTGAATCTTCTTGGTTAAAATCTTTTTTCCAGTCCCAGAATGCTTGTTTCATAGGTATATTGTACCTTACTGCTTATCGGCCATTTTACTAATTGTTTCTAGGACCAAATCAGGTACGTACAAAAACTGCTCCTTTTTGTAGCCATTGCGTAGTAGTGCATCGCGCACACTTTGTGTTAAAACCACCGGGTAGTAATCTTGAATTTTTTTAGCCAATGTTTGCTGTTCTGTTTGATCTTCAAAAATATCATAGCCAATCGTTAAAGTTTTTTTCTTGGTGGTTTGGTACCCTAGTAAATTCAGCCGCTTATAAAATCGTTGTTTGTACTCTGTCAAACCTTCTTTTGTCGCCCGAAAAATAATTTGTCGGCCCGCGGCAATCTGCATAATTTTTTGTAACACGATATCTGTCGGATCAAGCAACTGAATCTGTTGATGCTTTTGAGAAATTGATACAAGTGAAATTACATCCTGACTTTTTGGGATAACTTTTTTTTGATCTTCCGACTGCACAAAACTACTATGGAACTTATCACCAATAATTAAAATCGGTTTTACTTTCCAGTTATTTTCTTTTTCTAGTAAGCGAATATTTTGACAAACAATATCCAGCTTATGTGGCGAGAGATCAAAATCTTTTTGATTAGGCAAAAAAATACTTGTATCTTTGACTGGAAAGAAAATATACTCGCCAGCATTTTTGCCACTCGAGCGATCAATCACATTTTTTAATGCGTCATAGACGGAGTTAACATCGTACTGACTCCAAACTTGGGTATACGCTGGTTTACCGTCACTAATCGTCACTGTCTCAGCCTCGCCATGATTTTCTACAAACTGCTGGCCAATAAAATCACCTTTGCCCACAAATAACAGTGAGTGACCCTTTTTCAACTGCCAACGCAGTTTTCCTGTAGTAAGCCGCTCTTGCAAAACTGCTTGCGCGTCTAAAACAGTGTCCAACCAATTTCGACGCTCCAGTCGTTCGAGTACGTTTTTAATGCCCACAATGCCAAATGAATATAAAACTAAGTTCGGTAGGTGATAGACAATGTTTGGTTTCTCAATTGGATTACTCAAAATACTCCATAAATAATCGACACCCGCTAGCAACTCTGGGCTCAAGTTTGTCCAGCTGGGTAGAGACTCGATGAGTGGGTCGAGTACCCCAGAAAATGCAGCCAACGAAAATCCCACAAACAACGACAGCGGCACCGCCCAGGTTTGGAGAAAACTTACAAACGTAGGCTCTTTCTCTTGTTTTTGATATTCAAGTAAGTACTGCACTTCTTGTGGGGTTACTGCTTCACAGTTTTTTATCTTTTTTGCAACTTCAAGTAGTTGTTTTTTTGTGTAAATCATAGAGGTACATTTGTTCGTGCAGCTGATTGCTGCTTCAGTTACAGCAATCAGTATTATACTCGCCAAATATTTTTTTGAATCATGTTAAAATCAGATGAGTACAGTTTACTTTGAAACAATCTATGAACTACTTTTTGGCCAAAACCGATCCTGAAACGTACTCAATTTTTGATCTTGAAAAAGATGGGCAAACCACTTGGGATGGCGTGCATAGTTATGAAGCTATCAACGTGATTAAATCTTGGCAACCAGGTGACAAAGTTTTTGTGTATCACTCACAAGGTGAGTCAAAAATTGTTGGTTTGATGGAAGTAGTTGGAGCTGCCTTCAAAGATCCCAACGACACGCGCGGAATTAGTTGGGCGGCCAAAGTCAAGTTTGTCAAACATTTTGCTGCCGACAAACAAGTTAGTTTGAAAGATGTCAAAACTTCTGGAAAGTTTGCGGACTTTAAGTTGGTTAAACAATCCAGACTTTCAACAATGGCGTGTCCGCCTGAATTTGTGCAGTGGGTGTTGGCTAAATAAACCACTCCAACTCTTCTTGCAATGCTTCTGTCCCGACCGCAATTTTATCTTTGATAAATTGGCTATCATCCACTTGCGCTCTCTTCACGCGCAGCGCCATCTTCGAGATTGTATAGCGCAGGCGGTAGTAGTGAAATCGCTCCTCATAGTCATCAGGCAGCTCTGCCACGGTTTCGTAGCCTTTACGTAGTTCTGCATACCGATTCATATCAAAAAACGTCGACCAACACGCAAGATCAGCAACTGGATCACCGCCATGGCACTCGTCCCAGTCCAAAATTGCCGAAATTTTTCCTTCATCCACCAAGATATTCCAGTCCGCAAAGTCGTTGTGAACCAGACGCGGCTCAGTCATCACAAACTGTGTATCAGCAAAAATTTCTCTAAACTGTTCGGCTGTTTCTTGATCAATCACTGCAAATGAAACGAGCCGCTCAATATTTTCTTCCAAGCCGCAAAAAATAAAGTCACGGTTGGTATCGTGTAATCCTACTAACGCTCCTGTTTCTTTGGCAATTGTATTGTCAAACGATCCAAACTTTTCTACGTTGATTTGATGAATGTACGCCATCAGTTGGCCTGATTGCCGCAGCAACGAGTGCTCAACTTGGCTATCATCTTCAATCTCGCGCTCCATTGTATTGCCTGCACTTGCAGTCATCAGCACAAAATCCAGATCATGTTCATCGGTAGCTTGATGGACTTCCAAAATTTTTGGCACCGGTAGGCCGTTTGCACGAGCACTTTCGAGCGCCTCTTTTTCAACATAAAAGTAGCCATTCTTTATTCCCTTGGGATGAAGGCGTACAACATACAATACCTCATTGATAGTAACTTTACGCACCACATTCACATTGCCTTTCAATACATTTGAGTCAGGCTCGTGAACTATCAGTTCAGTAATTGGAGAAATAGAGGTAATGCCGTTTCGTAATAGCTTTTCAATACTTTCACTAGAAATTTTTTGTCGCTTCAAAAAGTAGTGATCAAAATCCGCAACAGCCAACTCACGATCGGTTTGCCAATAAAAACAGTTGCTACGATTAGAAAGATCAAGCATCACCATAGTATACAGCCAGAACTAAGGCTTGTTATCAGAAATCTTCAGAAAACTTAGTCGTGAATATCTTCTGTTGGGTATTTTTTGCCGCGCTCTAAGAAATGGACTTCAGTTTCTTTAGGTTTGAATGCATCTTCAAAATGTTTGAGTGCTAGCTCTCGGTCGAATGGTTTGCATGAGTAGACATCAATACTTACGAAACCACGCTTGGCAAATGTGTGCACACTAATCTGCGATTCAGCAATAATTACCATACCAGTAATACCACCAGGATCTTTGCCACCCATTGCCAGATTGCTACCCGCTGGGATCATGTACGGAGGAATTAATTTAT
>CAYUES010000037.1:0-10089 GCA_964443885.1 uncultured Pseudomonadales bacterium | reverse complement strand
ATTGATAACGTGGCGTTGCCGTTGGTGTATGCTAAGGTGCCTGAGCGCGAGCGACGCGAGCGCGCCAAGCTCATGCTTGAAAAGGTTGGTTTGGGAGATCGATTAGAAAACTCCCCTGCCCAACTTTCAGGCGGACAACAACAACGAGTGGCGATTGCCCGCGCTTTGATTAATAATCCCAGTATTATCTTTGCTGATGAACCAACTGGTAACTTGGATACTAAATCGGGTGAAGAAATTAAAGCATTTCTCCAAGAATTACATAATGAAAATCGAACAATTATCATGGTCACCCACGAAGAAGACGTAGCCGCGATTGCAACTCGTTTAGTAGTTTTTAGAGATGGCAAAGTTGTCAGTGATGGAAAAAACAAGTACGCGAAGTACAAAAAAAACTTGCCGGTACAAGTTGTTAAGTAGTGGTTACAAGCAAAAAGTACCTAAAAATAATTTTGACTACGTAGGAATATGAAAGATATTTTTTTATTAGCAGTTAAAGCAATTCTCACTAATAAAGTGCGAGCTTTTTTGACGACGCTCGGTATTATTATTGGTGTCAGTTCGGTGGTGCTTCTCACTTCAATTGGGACAGGTCTTTCCAACTTTGTAACCGAAGAATTTAATGAATTAGGCGCTAATACTGCAATCGTTATGCCTGGTGATCCGTTTGGTGAAGATGGCGGCTTTAATGCAGAAGCTCAGGAATCTGCTGTTGCCAACAATAAATTAACTATGCGTGAAGTCCAGATTTTAGAACGAATGCGTGACGATGTCAGCGCCGTTGCACCACTTAATCAACAAACTGATAAGGTTGCGTTTCAACAAAAGACACGTTCTTCAACAGTCTTAGGCAGTACCGCAAACTTCCCTGAAACATACAACGTGGTAATTGAAAAAGGGCGTTTTTTTACTGAGACAGAAGCAATGGGTAGTGAGTCGGTAGCGATATTGGGTTTTGATGTTGCGGAAAAGCTATTTGGCGAAGTTGATCCTATTGGTAAACGTGTAAAGATCGGTAGCCAAACATTTACGGTACTCGGTGTTGCTGAAAAAAAAGGTGGCGGCTTTGGAGGGCCTTCATACGATACCTACACCTATATCCCCATTAAAACTGCCTTCAAAAAATATGATTCAAATAAAATTTCCCAAATTATTGTTAAAACTAAAACCACCGAAAACATCGACCAACACATCAAAAATATTGAAACAGAACTAGGCAAACGACTTAAAGATGATGAGTTCTCTGTTGTAAATCAAGCAGAAATTCTGGATACAATTAATCAAGTCTTGGGCGTGCTGACTGCAGGCTTAGGAGGGATTGCTGGAATTTCATTGTTAGTGGGCGGAATTGGAATTATGAATATTATGTTGGTGTCGGTTACTGAACGTACTCGTGAAATTGGTCTGCGCAAAGCATTGGGAGCAACTCCAAACTTAATTATGTTGCAGTTTTTGATTGAAGCCGCAGTTTTGTCTGCAATTGGTGGAGGCATCGGTTTGCTACTCGCCTTCTTAGGTACATTGGCAATTCAGTCATTTATACCAGCTGAAATCACTGGTTTTGCTGTATTCTTGGCACTTGGTGTTTCGACTGTTGTTGGCTTGATTTTCGGGGCTGCACCGGCACGCAGAGCCGCCAATCTTTCACCTATTGAAGCGTTACGATATGAGTAGACTTTCAGGTGTCTGAAAGACGTTTCATACACTGGTAAATTTAGATAAATGCTAAGATAAAACTATGAATTATATCCGCATGATCGTTTGGTTTATTGGAGTCGTCGTATTTATAGGCGCGTATTTGTACTTCACAGGTGGAGCTGGTTTACCAATGCCTGTACGCTCGCAGATGACTTTTTTACCACAAAATCCAATTGTTTCAGCTCCAGCAGTTTCTGGTTCACTTGCTTCTTTTCAGATGCCCGCAATGCCTGAAAATACCAACCAACAACTTGACTCTTTAACAGTACGAACTGGTGAAGTGAGTAATACAGTTGGACAAGTTTTAGGCGAAGCTGTCAAAGAAGCTTCTAGTTCTGCCAACTCATCATTACAAGAAAGAGCTTTTGATTACGGACGCTATTTATACTGCCAACAAGTTGTAAAAGACTATGAAGCACGAACTACAACGCCGTAGCGACAGTAAAATTATTTCAGAATGTCCTAATGCTTAAAAACTACGAAGGTGACTTTCATACTCATAGTTTTCATAGCGATGGCATCGATTCCCCAGCTGCGATAGTTCGTAGCGCCTACAACAAAGGTTTATCAATTGTTGCACTCACTGATCATAATGAAATCAGCGGTTGGAATCAGCTTTTTTATACAGCCAAACAAGTGCAGATTCCCAGACTAGATAGAAAAGGTAATCAAATAGGAACAGTCAATCCGCTGCTCGTAATCCCTGGATTAGAAGTAAGCACTCAGCAAGGTCACGTTGTTGTGTTGATTCCAGAAAGAGAGTCTGCAGATACATTTGCTACCAATTTTAGACCTGCCAAAGGTGAAGATCACACCGTCGATGTCATTCAAAAAGCTGTGTCTGATTACAATGCAATCTGCATTTTAGTGCATCCTGGATTTGGATTAATCCATAGTTTATCTTTTGCAGCAATTGAGCATATCAGAAAAAACCTTGATGACAAAACTCTTTTGAATGTGGGGATTGAAGCATATAACTGGATGTCGCAAGTATTTTTCTGGGAGTATTTAAAAAATGCAAATGAGTTGCGTACTAGAAATACTGATTGGGGCTTTGCAACATTCGCAGGAACCGATGCACACATTGCTAGCCAAGTGGGTAATAGCTCAACAAGATTACAAATGACTGAATTAACGCCGCAAGCATTTATTACTGCTGTTCAGGAGCGGCGGACACAGCCATTAGCTATAAGTGGTGATAGCTCTAGCGAGTATGCAAGTAGTTTTATAACTTCGGCAATGATTCACGGATTCAATCAAGTTAAGAAATTACAGCGAAGGTAATGTAGGTTAAAGACTGACTATTTTTTACCTCCAGTAAAAAAATTTCTTATACCTTGCCATGTTTCATTCCAATCTTGCTCAGCCCGCTTATTATCTTGGCCTATTTCTCTTGCTTGAGTCATAGCTTCAATATTTTCCTTAGCCTTGTCTAAAATTCCGCTTTGTGCTTCAAAAGTTGTAATGCCCTCATTAATCTCTGCTTGAATACGCTCAAGGTTTTCAACTGATACGAAGTCTCCATTTTGTCTGGCTTGAGAAATGAGATTATTGAGTGAGTGACGTATTGCTCCTTCTCTATCCCACTTAGGTTCTGGTGTATATCCTTCTTCATGATATGGCATAGTTCCTCCTCTTTGCACAAGTAGTGTGCTACAAATTACTTCTACTTTTTATTTCTGCTTCTACAATATCTTTATCGCGCCCGTACTTCAAGCGTGAGAGCTGCTTAATCATCTCAGCTTGTTTCGGATTCATCCGTGCCTCCACCAGAGTCATGTCTTTTACCAGTGACATACTGAATGGCGCCACCGGCTCGTTCTTCACGATCGTTTTTATATAGACATTGTACTTTTCGACATTAGTCAGGTCAGTTTCATTGAAAACTGGAGTAAACTCATGTTGCAAGAAGTTTGCATCAGGCACACCAATCCGGAACGAAACAATTGTACCGACATTACCAAAAACAGCATTCTTGACTTCTTCATCGATCTGCCCGATAAACTGGTTAGCCACCGTCAGATTCAAACGATACTTCCGAGCTTCAGAGAGAATCACCGCAAAGTCTTCGGTCGCATAGTTCTGAAACTCATCGACGTACAAGAAAAAGTCATGACGATCAGCCATTGGAATGTTCTGACGACTCATCGCTGCAGTCAAAACTTTCGGCACCAAAATCAAACCTAAAAACTTCGCATCTTCTTCTCCCAAAATACCCTTTGAAAGATTACATAAAATAATTTTCTTCTCATCCATTGCCTGGCGGAAATTAAATGAACTGTATGGCTGACCAATAATATTACGCATTGTTTTATTAGTCACAAAGCGACCGAACTTAGAAACGATGTAGTCCAAGACTTCTGACTTATGAAAGTCACTGGTTTGGGCAATCTGGTCGGTCCAGTACCGTTTCACCACTGGGTCTTTAATGTATGGCAACATCTCATCAACATACTTAGTGTCGGTCATAATCCGCACCAACTCCACAAAGGTAGTGCCCTTTTTGTACATAATTGTCAGCATTGCATTACGAATGGCATGCTCAAACCGCGGTCCAATGATACCGGTGCGATGTGGGTCGTAGAGTTTGTACATCAAACCAATTACCGAGCCAACCACAAAGTGGCGTTGCTCTTCTGTGTCTGCCTCCATCATGTTCATGCCCATTGGCCGATCCAAGTCAGACGGATTAAAGTAAATCACGTCGTCAGCACGCTCCGGCGGCATCAGCTGCAAAATATCTTCCACAAACTCTCCGTGAGGGTCGACCGCACAAACACCGTGCCCAGACTCAATATCCTGCAAGATCATTTCTTTTAAGAACTCAGACTTACCGGTTCCAGTTTTTCCAATGATGTACATGTGACGGCGGCGGTCATCGAGTGACATATAGACTTTGCGCTCGATCCCCCGATACTTTGAAAAACCCAAGTACAGACCTTCGTTTGGAATGTTATTTGGGGCTGGTGCATGTTTGGCGTTAAGCCACTTAATATGCGGTGTTTCAACTGTTTTATTGGGCAAGTGGAAAATTGTCGACAACTCTTCAGTGTTTAAAATACTGGTACTTCGATTAAAAAGCGGCATGTATCGATATAGGAAGTCGATCATAAAAAAATGCTTCAAGAAAACGGTTGGGCGATGAAAGTTGTTATAGGCAGATGAAAACTGTGCAAAAGCTCCCATGATATTGTTCAGATGAGACTCAGCGAGGTGCTCATTTGGAGCAGAAACAACTATTCTAATACTGACCCGAAAGGCATTTTTCTCTGTTTTAGAAGTAATGCTTTCCATTTCCTTTGGATCATGTGAATATGTCGCCTTTTCAGGATCGGCTTCCCGCTTTTTCTCGGCTGATACATAGCTTTTTGCTTTTTTCTTCCAGCTAGAACTAATCGGCTGCATAAGAAACTGAACTATTGCACCTTCTCCATGGTCCATCTTGGCGAGTCCTGATGTCAGCAGCGACAGGCCATCAGTGGGCAGATCTTTGAAAGTTTTAATGGGAAAGTGATTACCATTTTCTAAACTGAGTGTTGCAAATGCTACTTTACCTTTTTCAGTAAAAATATTGACCTCATCAACTTCTTTCATCTCAGCTGTTGGATACGCGCCATTAATTTGTTTCTCGACTAAATCACGAATTTTACGATGACAACTGACATAAAAAGCAATTTCTTCCTTTAACGCAACAATTTCAAATGAGAAGAAGTCTTCGTTGCCAAACCAGTTGCTACCAAAACCTGTTTTCTTAAGCGAGTACAGGCCAGCAAACATTTGCTCTGCAGCATCAATTTTTGTTTCATTCTCTCGGGGTACTCGGATAAGAAGCGTGACAAAGTCGAGAGCATAGGCTTCTCTATTTCGATTTTTCCACCAAAAGTATAGAACATAGGCAATCGCACTAACAAAAAGTATTGATCCCAGCACAATCCCCAGAGCTAACCCTATTCCACCCAAGGTCGATAGAAGTTGTTGGATGCTAGATGACGAAGTATTTAACATGATTTGTATAAGATTTACTGAGTGTAAACTCCTTTTTATAATACCATTTTAAGGAGAACAGCAGTAGTAGTTCACTTGAAAATTTTTGTAAATTTAATCCTGGCGATAAATAACTTGGCCGTGAAGTGCATTTGCTAGTTTTCGGCCAAACTCAACCAGCCAGCGAATGCTAAAAGAAGTATTTTTTCGCATTCCCACTTCTTCTTGGGCTTTGGTAATAGGTAAAACTCTCACAATTCTCGGTGGTGTTGGTTGACCATCAGCAGTTGGCACTGCATCTTGTGCAACCACAACTGTTTGAGGCTCGGTTTTAGCTTGTTCAGCGACATGTTGAATGTAGCTTTCTACTTCAGGAGCTATCTCGGGATTGGGCTCTTCTTCAATGTACTGAATATCACCTGGTAGCTCAGCACTTGCAACAAAACCACCACCTTCTAATGTTTCTTTTTGGCGACCACCAATCTGAGCTTGCTGTAAGTCCTGGTCTTGCTGCATCTCGTCTTGCGCCTGCTCAACGGCCAAGGGTACGGCGTGCGCAAAAATTCCAGCGTCTTGAGAAGGTTGGTAGACAGCATTTGGGTCTAAAGCAGAAACTACAGCTTGTTGTGGTGAAGAAGGTGTACCTTGCTCGACTTCTTCTAAGATTTCTTCAAAAATTTTAGTTTTAATTTCTGGATCTAAGTCATGTGGAGAAGTTGGCGAAGCAAGTTGAAAACTGTCTGTGGCGTGCGAGTCTGCTTGTTGCGCAGTTGTGGGGATAGAGGCACCAGAACTTTGAGGTGCTGAAACTATGGCAGAACCCGCAAATAGTTGTTGTGTTGAAGGTGACATCTGGGATTGCAGACTCTGTAGAAGTCGTCCACCGGCAGGCGGGAGTTGAGACATATAGTGATAATACCATTTCTGAGGAAAAAGCTCACCCCAGCTTCTGCCAGCTAGATAGTCCCTATGGATTTGTAGCTTGTACCTGATCGCCAACTGCCAACTCGAATCTTTTGGCAGTACCCGCGGGTACCTCAAGTACCCAGTTCACTGGCTCTTGCGCTGAAAAAGTTGGTAGTTCAGAAAGTGCTTGTGTTGGGTCTGGAGCAGGTACATTTTCAGTAATATCAATGATCACACCGTTTTGTATCCAAAGCAGATCTAAATCAAACTTCATTTCTTTCATCCAAAAACGTGGCATCATTGGTTGTGCAAAGACAAAGAGCATGCCATCGGCACCAATTTCAGAGCGACCACTCAAGCCTTGTGCGATGCTAGCGGAAGTATTAACGACCTCAACAGTTAAAACCTGGCTGTTAATTTGTAGCGAGACGCGGCAGTGATCGGTAGCAGTTTCTACGGTGCGACACGTTGGCGGTTGAGGCGTCTGCAAAATTTGTGGCGCAGCAGTGGTGCTATCGGCTCTGAATGTTTGTAACTCTGCCCACTGACTAGATCGGTATGCTAGCCAACCCATCGATACCACAATCAGGAGAGAAAACGTTACTAAGATTACTTTAACTGGCTTCATACTTTCTTTTCTTCTTCCATACTACAATACTTAACCCAATCATAAAAACTAGTAAAACGACTTGATTGCTACCCAATCCTGCAAATACGACACTCTTATCTATGCGCAAAAAATCAAGCAAAAATCTAACTACGCAATAGTACAAAATATAGATACTACTTATCCAACCGCTGCCAATCTGTAAGAGATTGGTTTTATTATTTCTTTGATCAACTACCCAAATAGCAGTAGCAAAAGCTAGAGTAAAAATAATTTCATACAAAAAAAGTGGGTGAAAGTACTCTTGATTTATAAACTCCGACACTCTAAATTCTAATGGAATATAAATTTTCCATGGTAATGTAGTTGGTAAACCATACAATTCATAGTTTATATAATTTCCAATCCTTCCAATCGCTTGGGCAACTGGCAAACCAAACACTGCTAGATCTAAAAAGAGTGTAAAAATATTTTTAACCTTATTTGCAAAGTACTTTGTATACACATACAGACCTACCACTGCTCCGACGACGCCACCAATAATACTAAGGCCGCCGTTCCAGATGTAAAACATCGTTATAACTGCATCTGCATAGTACTCAAAATCGGTTGCAACATGCCAGAGTCGGGAGCCAATCAGGCCGCTCACCACGCCGACTAGCCACAATTTTTCAAAAAGCGATTCCGACAAACCATACTTTTTTGCTTTAATCGCAGCTAACCAAATCCCCACCACAGCTGCAACACCAATAATTAGTCCGTAGAGATGAAAAGTGAAAAGTGGGAAGAAGGGAAGGCTAACCTGCACTTAGAAGTAAAAAATAAGGGTTAATAGTAATAACGTAACTCCAAAAGCATGTACTAATTTAGTAATCTCCTCTTGAGATAACGTTCGTTTAAGCTGTGATAAGAACTGTTGATGAAATAACTCTGGATTATCTTTACAGCTATATAACTCTGCAAACAGTGTTAAACCAATACCCAGGACTATACCCATACCAATGTAGCTACCACTCGATGTAATAACAAACAGTGCCAGCAAAATATATGCCAAAATAAAGGTGGCTGATCTGGTAATTAACTGTTTTGGTTCAGTGCGGAGCTCATTGTAGTACGGATATAAAAATGCACCGTCTGCCCAAAGTAAAATGTTGCCCAAGTAAAAACCACTGAGTAAAAAGATGGTACTGCCGATACTTGCCTCGTTGGGTAAAACAATTAGTACATAAAAAATAACTGCATATACAAGTGGCATTAAATATTGAAATAATAATCTATTGGTGGGATTCTGTAAAAAATTCATATGATCACTCACTACTCTGCTACTGTTCTCTGTTTTGCTAGCTCTGCTTGTACTGCATCCAATCGAGTTAATGCCTGATCAATTTTTTGTCGCAGTACTACATTTGTATCATATTCTGCAGTAAGAATCTCTAGGATTTGCTCTAAGTCATCTTCACGAACGCTAGGACCATACACCAAAATATGATTGCCTGCCAGGATAGCTTCTCGCGAAACTTGAATTAAGTTCTTCTTTGTCTCAAAGTCTGTACCGGTTAATGCCGACTCCATTTCCAGTGCATCGGTAAATAAGAGTGATTGGGACGAGTATGAATTTAGTAGCAAGATACAGTCAAATGAGAGTGAACACGGCGCATTTTCAGACAGATTCTTTACTAGCACGTGCGTTGACATCACTCCAATCTTTGGCTTGAGTTCTAGTATTGTTTTATACAGCGAAAGCTCCGGTGGTTCCTCGAGGAGTGCATCAATTTCATCATGCAAATCATTGGTAGTACTGCCAATGCCCGGATAGTGTTTAATGACCGGCAAGATACCTTGGGCTGTATATGCATCGATCGTTTCAAATGCGACTGCAGCCGTTAGCGTCGGATCACTACTACAAATGCGATCTTTCAAAATTGCATTATCAGAGGCAAGATCCACAACCGGTCCAAAGACTATGTCTACTCCAGCCTGTCGAAGCTCAGCTGCAGTTGTTGCAAAACTTGCCTTTCTCAGTGATTCTTCTTGGCTACAGATAGTTTTAAGTGCTGCTAGTTTTGTAAAACCCGCACCATCGAGTCGTTGAACTGAACCGCCCTCGTGATCTACCGCTATGAGCGCTCCCGTTTCAGCTTTAATTTGAGAAATAAGCCGTTGCGCTGATGAACTTGCAATGTTCTCACCAAAGATTGTCACAAACCCAACTTTTTTATCTATAGCAAACTGCATGTTGGCTGATGAAGTTGCAATACGAGAACCTGAAATTGTAACTGGTACCGCCAGTAATTGGGCAATGTCTTCAGGGGTAGCAGGGGCGCGAGTTGGCAGTGGTGTAGCACTGGCAGCTGGAAGTGGTGGAGGTTGTACTGCGATCATCTCAGGCCGAGTAAAGTACTTCCAACCCAACCAAATAGTAAAAATAGTAAGCAATCCAACAAATAATTTAGTTTTCCAAACCATACTTCATTTTACACTTATTTGGGAGCTACGTCAGGCTTCTTCTTCCTATTTTTCTGATCTTTCTTGAGTTCTTGTAGCTTCCACATAAAGAGCTTGGCTTTGCTCTTGGCGTTTGCCGCATCGCTTACAAAAGATAAAGCTCTTTCTAAGAGCGCGCGATCGGTAGTTTTGGACAGGCGCATGTATAAACTTTTGTGTGGTAAGTCTTCGAGTTCCATCGCCATTCGATATCCAAAATCCTGGAACTCCTGAGAGATGTAACCACCTTTATCTTCAATCGTAAATTGATCAAATAATGAACCAATCGGAGCAAAGCTTTCCTGTTTTTTTGCAGGATCAGACCCAGATGAAGTTTGTGCTCTATGTGCTGAAATTTTAAGATCTTTCATATTTTTTATCGGACATCACTAACGACAGCAACACACCTA
>CAYUES010000036.1:0-10442 GCA_964443885.1 uncultured Pseudomonadales bacterium | reverse complement strand
ATCGCTATGATCTAGGCACGATTAGAGAATGTCTCAGACAGCTCGAAATGATTGATGGGATTGGCGAGAAACTCAGGACTGAACCAAAGTTTGAAAAATATCCTGAATCTGAACATGAGAAAAACATGGGGATTTTTAGAGGCAGATTCATCTTTGTGATAAAAGCATCCAGATACAAAAATCGAGCTTCGACCATTGAGGAATGGATGGAAGCAGATCGGGTCAAACAGGATAAACAGGATAATACTCCAATCCCTAAAGCTGATTGTCCAGATTGTGGCACTTCAATGGCTGAAGATGGTCTACACCATTTAGTTGATTGGGATGATGATAAACCACTGAGAGTTCTTTTCACTTTCAAATGTAAAAAATGCAACAAACGTCATGGTGTATATGATGACGGAGAGTTTTATGTTTCTAAGTCAGATTTTTGCCCTGATTGTAAAGAAGAACTAGAAGTGAAAAGCAATAGAAAAGATAAGGTTATTACCACTCACTACAAATGTAAAAGCTGCGGATATTCAAGCAAAGATATATACGATCTCAAGAAAAAAGACGAAGAACATAAACAGTGGGAAAAGGAACAAGCACAGAAAGAGCTAGAAGATAAGCAACTGCTTGAAAAATATCGAGCTGAATTTTGCCTGAATGACAAAGAAGGCAAAGAATATGTTGAAAGTCTCGAAGCTTTAGAAGTTGCTCAAGAAGTAAAAGCTGAAGTTCTAGCAGAAATGGACACTCCTGCTCATGAAAAACTGCTGTCAGTAAATAAAATCTCAATCACTGATCTTGAAATATTAGTTAATACAGCACTGGAAAAAAGTGGTTTTACTCGTCTATCGTTTGGTAATCCAGATATGGATAGATATGTGCTAGTTCCCTTTACTGTTCAGGAAGCCAAACCTAAGCGACGAGATCGTGAAAGCGTCTCCGATCTCTATGACTTATTGAAAAAAGCTCTCAAAGACACCAACTGGCGAGCACCAAAAGATATGATGAGCTATCGGTTAGGTTTCCTCACAGGCAAACTCAAAGGATATGAGCTTGAAGATGACTTACTCAAGCTTTTTGGCAAAGAAGAACCAAAGAAACCAAAGTCAAAACTTGATCCTGAGTTCCGAGCAAAGTATGAGCATCATCACTTAGTACAAATGGCTCGAATGGGTGCTGAATACGAAGCTACTAAGCGTATTAGAACTCGAAGATTGAAGAATGAGCCTGATGGATTTTATCTGAATGATGGTGGTCGAGGTTACACTTGTGCTATTTGCAGGAGATCGCATGATGGTGAAGATATTTGGTGGCGACCAGATGGATTGAGATGTCGAGATTGTTGGAGAAATATTCAAGAAGGAGTCATTCCTGTGCTTGATCTGGATAAGGAGTGGTGGGAGGAAGAATATTTCACAAAATTTGAAGTAGATTATTACTATGGTGTAAAAACTCAATCAATAAAAAAACTGAGACGCGAAGGTATTTTGGTTGGAAGGGATCTAAAGGATGAAAACGGGCATGCCTATGAGACTGTATTTATGGTGAGTGAGAATAAGAAATTTCTTAAAGATCATCCGCGAAAAGAGAGATAGATTTTATTAATTAATTTTTAGTGCCTTAATAAATCCGCCATATTCTTTATCATAATCATAAGCCCAAATATTTGGGTCTTTTCCAGGAAGTAGAGACAATCCACACTGAACAGCTATAGGGGCTGGCACGGCCAATAACAAATTGATATTGCAATTAGCCCCATGGAATAATTGAATTTCATTTAACATTTGTCTGTAAATAACATCAAATTTAGTTATTAAATCTCTATGAACTAAGAAATGTGGAGTGGGATTATCAATTGTTATTTCATAAATATTTGAAGTAGTATCTTGCACAGACTTTAATTTGTCATTTCCAATTGAATCACTCAGGGAAATCTTTAAAAAGACATCTTTATCTTTTATTGGTTTATCTGGCTTTAGAGTAATATACTCAATGTCTTTAGTACGATCTTTCCAAATCCAATTGTTTTCAGTCCTATCATATTGAAAAAGTTGAATGGCATGCTTGCTACCAAGCTCTCGACCAAAGCTCACTAATAATGGCATTAAAGCCAATGGGAAAATAGATATATGTTGTTTAGTAGATGCTGAATTGAATCTACCAAGAAAATCGTTTAGAGCTTGTTTTAGCTGTCTTGATTTTGATTTATAAAAGTTTTCATCACCTCTTCCAGAATCATTAGTTAAGTCTATAACGTAAGGTTGCTCTTCTGATGGGTACATTCTATTTTTAATTACTGCAATGTTTACATCCTTTTCATTTACTTCAACGTGGTTGACACCAATGCTTGATTTAATAATAAGTGCGTTAGTCTTTGCGTTCCTGTTAATTGAGGTGAGAATTTCGATTCGTCTTTCATGATCTTGTTTTATTTGTCTTAGCTTTTTTATAGGAAATTCGTTTTTGTTATCTCCATCAACTAATTTATGGCATTTAGAGCAGAGTAAAATTAGGTTCTCATAGTCAATTTGTAACTGCTCAGAAAGCTCATTTCCTCGTGGTCCATCTTTACTACTAGCAATTATATGAGCAACTTCAGAAAAATTATCATTCATCAGTGTAAAAGAATCTCTATATACAACGTCGTTACAATGAGCACATCGACCACCACTTCTAACCCACAGCCTAAGTCTAGTTTTTTCTGGAATTTTTTCTCTAAGTTTATCTGGTTTATTTACGCACTTGCTCATATTGGGTGTTGTTCATTATAAATATTGACATAAAACTTCTTGCTTTTTGCTACACAAACACCCTTATTAAAAGCAAAACACTGCATCCAATGCTTACCTGTATACTCAGTGTGTTCCCATGTTTCTAGTGGATTTTGTGATTTTTTGTACATGTCTGAGCTGCCATGTTTGGCTCGATTAGTATTAGGAACTTTTGCATGATCTAAGTCTCCGCGAAATGCATTTGATTTTCCTTTGTTATATTCCTCTAAAACATGATTGCCTGTATTTACTACTTGCCATGCGATCCTATCAAAATCGCCATCATAGTTTGCCCTGAAATAAAGAAATTGCTTTGGAGCAAAAACTTTTTTATCAGATTCAATTGGTATGGGATTTGCTTGATTGTGTATTTTTAGAAAACCTTCTAAGGTGATTTCCTCTTTTTCTAACCAACCACCAGGATTGGCAATATCTGGATGGTACCCCAATTGAGGCTTGTTCACTAAAATTACCATCGCCTTTTTTGTGTCTTCTGGATCTATCGGGAAATCATCTCCAAACTGACTCGCAAGAGTTGATAAAATAACAGCTTCATCCTTTTTTTCAATTGCATAATCAATGTCTGAAGATAATTTTAGCAATTTCTCATAGAAATTTTGATTCTGCAAATCACTCATCCTTGAAAGTAAATCATTGTAAGGTGTTGTAGGGAGTAAGACTTGCATTCTTGTAGAATGAGAAACTCCATTAAGTGTCCTTGAGAACATTCCTTGTAAAGCAACAATATCTTGTGGATTTCCATCTATGTCAAAAGATGGTTGAAAGTTGTGATAGGCTAAGACTGTAAGACTTATACCAGTTGGTTTACTTTTTCCGCTCGATGAAAATTGGACGTCTTTCCATCTTTTTAAATAACGAATAATTCTTTTGAATTGATAAGAACTCTCTCCAGAAAATTTGTTGTTAATCAAGTTTTTTAGAGTAATAGGATCCGATGGATCCCAGTATTTATTCTCATCAGCAGAAAACTCTTTACCTCTTGCTAACCTAAGTGGCGAATCAATTTCAGAAGCTATCCGGCAGTAGATAGCTAAATCAACGTGATATTTTTCTTGATCATTCTCTGAATATACAACTCTCACGCATGGCTCTTTAATAGAAGAGCCCATTTTAGTTTGATCAGATAGAGCTTCTGCAACCCATTTTTTTACTACTGTAGGATCAGAATGATCACTCTCTCTAATATCAAATATAACGCCCTCATCAATATCAAATGTAACTTCACCAGTAGTTGGTTTAATACCAGTGCCCATGGCGTAACTACCTTGATCAAAAAAAGTTGGAATAGATATGCCCTTATCTTTAAGTACTTCTTCTAGACCAGCCTTCAGACTCTTTTTAATAGCTTCCCTGCTGGTTATTAAGTATTTGTTTTCGTTACTTAATTTTATCTGTTCATGAAACTTGTTGAAGTACTTTTGATAATCCATATATTACCTACATTTTAATAACTTTTATTACTTTTCCTTGAATTGAGAAATCTTCACGAAGGACAATGGGTTTGTGACTAGCATTATTTGATTTTGGGACAAGTGCAACATAATCATCTCCACGTTGTAGAATCTTGATTGTTGCTGAATCATCAATGAGTGCAACTACTTTTTCTCCATTATCTGCATAAGGCTGATTTTTAATTAGTACTAAATCACCATCATCTATTCCAGCCATATTCATTGAATCGCCTTGTGCTTTAAGATAAAAATAGCTATCCTTACCTCCTCTTAAAAGAGAAGTGTCAGTGGCAATATAACCTTGAACATTTTCTATAGCTAAAATAGGTCTTCCACAGGCTGCTGCACCAACAATTGGGATATTCACTGTAGTTTCAGTTGTTTCTACTAGTTGTATACCTCGTTTCTGAGGTGTTCTACGGATGTAACCTGCATCTTCTAAAGAAACAATTGATCTTTGAACAGATGTTAATGATTTATAGCCAAATTGAGTTTTAATTTCCTCAAGAGTGGGTGATTCATCATTAGATCTAATATATTCCCTTAGAAAGGTGAGGATCGCTTGATCTTTTGGGGTTAAAGAGTTCATACACATGATTATAACACATCATGTGTAAATTATGTGAATAACCTAGATTCAATTGATTAAAACTCATTGTGGGTAACTCAAAAAAAACAAGACACTCCCTTTTTATAGTGTCCGATTTGTCCCATTTCTTGTACAATTACCTCTGAAAGGTGTAAGTGGCTATGGGACACACTGGTTCCAGACCCACATGCTCCGCACCTGGGTGTGCAATTTATAGAGATAGATATAAAACACAGATATGCCTTCTCCCAAATTTTCAAACACTCCACTTGTAATTTATCAAGATGGTATTTATGAAGTCTTAGGCTTATCTTCCAAAGATAAAGGTACTTACTATAGACTAATACTAGTAGCCTCCCTGAGAGATATGACATCTGATGAATTTCATAAATTCATTACAAAGCCGAAAGAAATAATTATTGAGGAATCTCTATTAGAAGAATTTAATGATAAAAAACCCAAGTTCAATTTTGGTGAAGAAGTGAGATTAAATGGAATAAATTGTATTGTTTTATGGATAAAATATAAAAATTATGGGTACCATTATTCAGTAAAAGAAAAATATTCTCATGATGGTAGCTTATCAAGTTCTGGTTGGGAAAAAGAAGAAAGCTATTTACAAAAATGATGAGGACAGTAATAAAGGTGCTGTATTAATGACTTTAATCTCAGATATGGAAGGTATCTTATCTATGTTGAATTTTTTTCTAGGATGTTTAATTGGATGGCTTACAAATCATTGGTATTCAGTGAATTTAAAACAACCTCTGTTAAAGCAAAGTGGAGGTGGAGGTGGTTCAAATATTTTTGGTGTAAACCTCCATTATTCATGCGTAAACATTCAAAACGAACTAAGACAGCTATCAATTAGTTTTCCTGAAACTATATTATTAGGAAAAAGACTTAAAACTAGCTTTGGAAACCAGATCATTGAACGTGACAATGCCTCTGAATGTCGGGCTCAATTACTGGATGAATTTGGTAAGCATATATGTCACCTATTCTGGTTAGACAATAATAAAGTATTAGAAACCGTTGATATAAAATCAGGAAAAACAGCGAAACTGATATTATTTATAAGAAAAGAAAATGAAGAAAAATTTTATGTCTACGAACCGACATCACCCTCAGACTTAACACCTAAGGTCACAAAAGTACCCAATTTTAATAAGTCCACAAATTTTTTAGTTAGAATTTCATATTCACACAATAAAGCCCTTTCATTTCCCGTTGGCGTTGAAATAGACTTTGCTGGTAATTTCTACACTATAACAAAAAATAGCTCTGGTCTATTTTGATAAATAAGCATTTTAAAGAAACTACAGATTTCAAACTCAAATTTTCACTAAAAAATAACTTGACAACGATACTGATCTATTTTATCATTCAACCACATGGTTAAATATTCAGCAAACTTAGACTCACTTTTTCACTCGCTTTCGGACCCAATTCGGCGCGATATTCTGTATCGTGTCGCAAGTAATGAACACTCAGTTGGCGAACTAGTTGCTTCGTACAAAGTTAGTTTTGCTGCGATCTCTAAACATCTCAAAGTTCTAGAAAAAGCGCGCTTAATACATAAACGAAAGGAGGGTAAAAAACATATGATCACACTTGCTCCACGTACTCTGAAAAAAGCTGACGAGTATCTTGAGCAGTATCGAAAAATGTGGCAAAGTCGTCACGATAAACTAGAAGTATTATTACAACAAGAAAGTTAATATGGAAAAAACAAAAGTTACTAAAGATCTAGCAAACAAAACACTTATCATTGAGCGCGTATTCGAAACTACAAAAGAAAAATTATGGCGTTTTTACTCCGAACAAGAATTATTTGAAAAATGGTGGGGTCCTGAAGGTTGGGAAACCAGAACTAAGGAGTTTGATTTTGTCCCAGGTGGTCGCATCCACTATGGCATGAAGTGCATCGATAAAAGTCAAGGCGAGTGGTTCGGCAAAGAATCATGGGGGCTCATGATTCTCGAATCTATTGAAGCACCTACAAAGTTTTCAGCACAAGATGTCTTCTCCAGCCCAGAAGGTACTACTGATGAGAACATGCCTACTCAAAAGTTTACTGTTGAACTTGTAGAAGAAAACGGCAAAGTAAATCTGATTACTCGAAGTCTTACTAACTCTGTTGAACAACTTGAAGAGTTGCTCAAGATGGGTATGGCTGAAGGCTTTGATAGTCAACTCAACAAACTTGAAGCTCTGCTCAAAGAGTAGTTTAAAAAACAGTACTCAAGCAAGCAACTTCGTGAAGCACCAGTAGCTCAAAAGTATACGTATCATAGGTACCACATACTGGAGAGCTACTTTTGCTTTGTCTAACAATATTCTTTATAGTAAAGGCATGACTACTGAACTGTTTGCTACGCTCAGTAAGAAACAACTTTTAATTACCTCCGCTATCTCACTATTTTTATTACTAGTAGCTATTGGCGGAGCAGTTTTCGGTTTACAGAAGTATCAACAACAAGAACAGCAACTTGCAACAGAAAAAAACACTCTCAACCAGGTGTCTCAAGATTTAAATACCACTACCGATGAACTTACAATTGCATCTGCCAGTATTTCTGCATTATTGAATGAAGATCAGTTTCAGCGCAACCAACGCTTACAAGCCGAAATAAAAAATATCGAAACTGTCTATGACAAAGCTGTAGTAAGTTACGAATCATTGCTCGATTTGGGTGGAACTGTCTCTCAACACCAAGCACTGTACCGTCAATTTACGAAAGTTCTGACACTTCTTTCAGAAAGAAACTATGGTTCGGCAAGTGCCGAGTTGGTCACACTAGATTCTGAAGTAAAAAAGAAACAAGCTGTAACTGTGACAATCCCTGCAAATGTACCGGCTATTCAAGAAGCCCCAAGCAACGGTAGTCGTCGCCAAAGTGTAACTACAGAGTTTGGCACATACCAAGTGGATGTAATTGCTGCCGACTTAAACTCTACCCGTGTACAAGTGGAAACTGCATCTGAAGGTGACTGTGGCAACGACTGCCCAGTTGCTAGCTTGGCTGATTTTGTAGCGAGGAGTGGTGGTTTTGCAGGTATTAATGGTCCGTACTTCTGCCCTGCTGAGTATCCAAGTTGTGCTGGTAAAACCAATAGCTTTGATACTCTACTTATGAATAAAGCCAAAAAATACTTCAACTCTGATAATAATGTCTACAGTACAGTTCCAGCCGTGATTTTTTCAGGAAACTCTGCTCGGTTTGTCGGACAGTCGCTAGAGTGGGGTCGCGATACGGGAGTTGATGCAGTAATTGCTGCACAACCGCTGTTGTTGTCGGGCGGGCAGGTACGCTTTACTGGTGATGGCGATCCTAAAAAAGGGAGCGTTGGCTCGCGCAGTTTCATTGGCGCTAAAGACTCGACCGTATACATTGGTGTAGTCAGAGGTGCAACAGTTGCTGAGACCGCGTATGTGCTGCAAGCCATGGGCTTACAACATGCTCTAAACTTGGACAGTGGCGGATCAACTGCACTGTATGCGGATGGCCGCTACTTAGCTGGTCCCGGCAGAAATACTCCATTTGGAATTGTGTTGGTAAGGAAGTAATGAGTAGTACTCCTATGGCACACGAACTATAATCAAACTCGCATTATCTTCCGCACCATACCTAAAGATTTTCTCCATGAGTGCATCAAAAATTTCTGAAACAGATCTTCTGCTAACACAGGTTAGTATCTCCTCATCTTTTAAAGTCGGAGTTTCATAAATGCACTCATCTACACCATCACTAAAAAATAAGATTAAGTCATCTTTTTGTACTGTAACAGTTTGATAGATAAGGGCGTTTTCTACAGAGATTCTCTGTCTTAAACCAAGTCGTGAAAATGCACCAAGCCAGGTGGAATTTGTATCAGCTTTATACTCAATTGCATCATTACGAATGATATACATTCTACAATCCCCATAGCTCACAAAGTGAAGTTCACGATTAGTTTCTAATTCAGCAGTGATAAAACTAGCTTCAGAAGTTAAGTCGCTTTCAGGATCCATGTCGTGTGATCCGAAATGATTAAATAACGTTTCTTCAATTACTTTCGTTGAATGTATTGCTTCTTGTCTTGTGTGTGGAAAGTGTTGAGTTGTACTCAGCCAGTACTCTACAACTTCTCTTGAAGCTTCAGTACCCCAATGGCCATCTGCGATAGAAAACCTAAGCGGATTTTGATCTAATAGTCCAACAATATCTTCATTTATTTGTTTTAGTAATCCAGAAGTTGTACCTAAAACTATATTATCACTAAATTCTTCTTTAAATATGCCACGAGCTGCTAGATTGGTTTTACTTGGAAGTATCACAACAAAAGCAGTTTAACACATAAAAATGAAAAGACTATTTGACAAATCTTTAATTAATAACTAGAACTCACACACCTTTATAGGATTTTTATGGCTTAGCAAAAGAGAAACTCAACATAGTTCTTTTTGGACCACCTGGAGTAGGTAAATCAACTGAGGTTGCTAATTTTCAAAGGTGAATAGAATGATGAAAATCGACTGTACCTTTTGACTCGTACAATAGTACTTTTTCAGCCTCTCAATAATTCTTGCCCGCATTTGTAATAACTAAACCGTGTGGGTGACTTTCTTTGAGCGATGATTCTGTAATTCGGACAAACTCAGCAACCTGTTGTAGTTCTTGGATTGAACGACCTCCAACATAGTACATCCCCGACTTGATTCCTCCGATAGCTTGGTCCACCACTTCTGAGACAGTACCTTTAACTGGCACAAGTGCTTCAACACCCTCGGCGACTAGCACTCGATCCTTCCCATACAGTTTGCCGTGGAACTCATCTTCAGATTTAATCTGAGAACCTTTTTCCATAGCTGCTTCTGAACCCATACCACGGTAGGTTTTAAATTGATACTCGGATAGTTCCGGTTTGATAAGATGCTGAAACTTGCCAGGAAGCTGTTCTGCAGTCAGGGTAACCAACTCACCGGGTGCTTCGACACACGAGGCAAAGTAACTTCCCATCATCACGGTTTCCGCCCCAATTGCCAAGGCCTTCACCATATCTCCTGAATACTTAATACCACCATCGGCAATAATTGGCACGCCTGATTCGCGACCTGCTCGCACAGTATCGAGTAGTGCAGAAAGTTGTGGAACTCCCATGCCCGAAACAATTCGAGTCGTGCAGATCGCTCCAGGTCCCATGCCGACACGGATACTATCAGCACCTGCGTCAATTAAAACTTTAGCACCTTCATAGGTGGCCACATTGCCCGCAATTAAATCTGTTGTTGGAAATTGGCGCTTTAATTGTGTAATTGCCTCAACCATCGGTCGACATGCTCCGTGAGCGGAATCAATCAGTAAAACTGTGACTCCTGCTTCCACTAGCGCTGTGGCACGTTCTAAGTATCCTTGGCTATACCCAATTGCGGCACCGACCTTGAGTTCTTGAGTAACTACTTGGGCAACCTGCTCAGCTTGATCGGCAACTGACATGTTGCGATGTATAATTCCAATTCCCCCCTTTTTAGCCAACGCTATCGCAAGCGAAACTTCGACAACAGTATCCATTGGAGCAGCCACAAGCGGAATATCTAACGTGATGTTGCGTGATAGACGCGTTTTGGTAGTAATG
>CAYUES010000035.1:0-11783 GCA_964443885.1 uncultured Pseudomonadales bacterium | reverse complement strand
TTGATCACATTCCGGTACACCACACCAATGAAATTGCCCAAGCTGAAGCGGCGAGTGGCCAGAAACCATTTGTGCAGTACTGGGTGCATCATAATTTCTTGCGGGTGGATGGCGAGAAAATGAGTAAATCACTCGGCAATTTTTATACAATTGATGATGTTTTGAAGCGCGGCATTAGTCCTAAAGCCTTGCGTTTATTATTTCTAACAACCCACTATCGCAGTGAAATGAACTTCATGTGGTCTAGTGTAGAAGGTATGCAGAAGACGTATCTGCGTTTTTTGGAGCTGCTGGTGCAGTTTAAAAATGAAACCGAACGGACGACTTTGAGCGAAGAAAAACTGGCTCAAGTTGATGAGTATCGCAGTCGCTTTTTTGCAGCTATTGCAAATGATTTGCACACTGCTGAAGCCATTACGATCATGTGGGAAGTCAGCAAGTCCAATATTCCTGGCCGCGATAAGTATGATCTGATTCTAGAATTTGACGAAGTGTTGGGGTTGGACTTGAAGACAGCCGAGAAGCAGCTGGAACAGTTGCAAGCCAGCAAGTCAGAGGGGACTTTTAGTGAGACTGACGAGCGACTACCAGCTGAAGTTTTGCAAGTGTTGGCAGAGCGCAAAACTGCCAAAGAAGCGAAAGATTGGGCAAAGGCTGATGAGTTGCGCACAACAATTCAAACGCTCGGTTACACAATCAAAGACGCCGCCGATGGTGTGCAAGAAATACAAAAAGCTGGGTAAGTTAAGATGCTCTTTTTGAGAAAGTGAATTATATGATAGAGTCCACAATTGATGCAGCAGAATTTGCTAAACAGTCTAGGGAGAAAGTTGAAAATTTTACAATTAAGATAGCAATAGAAGCATACATCGAGGCGAGAACTCGTCTTGAGGAAGCAAAGAGAGACAATCCTGATCTAGAAGCAATGATTAATGCCGTGAGAGGAAACCTAAAATCTGTTGTAAATTTATTATTTGCACGAATTGGAAATACAGAGCGCTTCAAAAATGTACAGTACATCGCCTATGATGAAAATAACATTATGACTAAAGAAGGTGCAATCGTACCTACAACTTCTTTTCCAAGTGCTAACGAGTCAAACACACTTTCGTTTGATCAGATGCAAGAAATCGCTAAAAATAGTGAAGTCTAGACTCTAAAGTTTGCTGTACATCAAGGTGTATAATAGACGTATGCCTAAAACAACTACTCAAGAATCTACTACCTCCCAATCAAAGTCTACGACGCGCCGTTTGCTGATCCCAAAAGAAGGTAAGAAAATCGCTGGCGTCTGCGCCGCTTTTGCCAAATACTTTGACTTTGACGTGACGATGGTGCGTATCGTCTGGGTGTTGTTGTTACTGCCTGGCGGTTTACCAGGAATTATCCCATACCTGATTTGTTGGTTGGTCATTCCAGAAGAGAAGTAACCTTTCATACAATATCCGAGCTTCAAATTTTTTTGTTAACCATAGTGCTGTTTCCACGTACTCAGAGCGTTTTAATTACTCAGTTAATGCGCATAAAATATTGATGCATAGTGACAAAGTATAGTTTATAACTATACAATGACGAGATATGTCTAGTTTTCCTAGTTTGGAAACTGCGCCACCCAGCGACGCAGCAGCTGTTGCCTCGAGCTTTTTACCAGAAAATCAAACGTTCCTACCAACTGCTCAATTTAAATCTGCTGATTTAGACCCGCGAGTATTTGATCAGGATAAATTTGCTGAAGAGTGTGCAGTTTTTGGAATTTATGCCCCGCCTGACCAAGCAGCGGCATTACTTGTATATTTTGCACTTTTTAACATGCAACATCGTGGGCAAGATGCAACAGGAGCTGCTACGAGTGATGGTGAGGAAATAATTGTCCACAAAGGGTTAGGCTTAGTCGCTCAAGTGCATACTCAAGAGCAACTGCAATCTTTAGCTGGTCATCTGGGGATTGGTCATAATCGATACACCACATCCAAAGCAAATAAACTCGAATTCGCGCAACCTCATCTCGAAAGAAATGAAGAAGGTACCAATCAGTTGGCTTTTGCGCTCAACGGCAATATCTCCAATCCCGAGCCCATGAAGCAGTATCTGGTGGAACAAGGAATAGAGATTGCTGGGAAAAACGACACTCTATTGATGTCAGCGCTGCTGTGGCATTTTATCCAAGAAACGCAAGATATCGTACAGGCTATTGAGAAGTGTTGGCCGTTTTGGATCGGTGCTTTTTCGCTCGTGATTTTATGGAAAGATAAGCTGGTTGGGGTGCGCGGCCCATTTGGTATTAGACCGTTAGTATTGGGTAAAATTAAGGGTGAAAGTTACGCGCTAGCTTCCGAAAGTTGTGCTTGGAACTCGATCGGCAAACTAGAAAGATCTGTTCGTCCGGGTGAAGTTGTCGTTATTGATGCAGAAGGAGTTCATTCCCATCAAATTGATGAAACTCCAGAAATGCTTGATGCTTTTGAGCTTGTGTACTTTGCTCGGCCAGACAGTGCTGTTTATGGCAAGAGCGTCTACCAAACTCGACGCAACTTTGGTGAAGAACTTTGGAAAGAGCATAAAGTACGTGCTGACATTATTATTCCAGTACCAGATACCGCTTGCCCTGCAGCTGAAAGATACTCTCAACTCAGTGGCATCCCCAAAGTTGATGCGATAGTGAAAAGTCGCTATGTAAATCGCACCTTTATTCAGCCAACACAGGAAGAGCGCGAGCTAGCGCAGAGCTTTAAATTTAATATAGTTGAAGATCAAATTTTTGGACGAGATATAATTTTAATTGATGATTCAATGGTTCGTGGTACTACTTCAACTCCGCTGATCAAAAAACTTAGAGACGCAGGTGCTAAATCGATAACGGTCTTGATTGCGTCGCCTCCAGTCAAGTATCCTGATTTTTATGGCGTGGCTACTTCAACACAAGAAGAATTAGTTGCGGCGTACCGTTCTCCAGCAGAGGTGGCTGCACATATTGACGCTGATGCCGTCTACTTTTTGAGCTTTGAAGGAATGTTGCGAGCAATTGGAGTCTCAGAAGATCAATTAATGACCTCCGCTTTTACTGGAAAGTACCCAGTGGATATTGGGGAAAATGCCAGACACATTGAGCGGGTTTGAGAGAAGATCTGCTGGACTAGCCATGGCCACTTTATGAGCAGTTACGCCCAAGTATGCGTCGAGCCAATTTCTTCTAAATAGGGTAGTAGTTCATCTGGTTTCATGTCGTGAATTTCCAACTCTTTTTTGCGCACAATCAACAATCCTTGCATGATGCGGCGCGCCTTCATGGCTTGCTCTTTCCAGATGTAAGGAATTTCAATAATGGGCAAAATAGGCTGGCTCTGTTGAATTTTGAGGGTGGCAAAAAAGATGCCTGATTCAACTTCAATGGTAAAAACATCATCCATGCTGACGGTGATTAATTTTTTGGAGATGCCAAATAAATCATTCACAATACTAATGGTGCTTGGTTGGATGCTAACTTTGGCAGGGAAGGGGTCTAAAGGAAAAATAGTCTGGAACGAGTAGAGCACTTTTGCTTCTTTCTCTGCATAATCAATAATTGATTTGTCTGTATTTGAAACAGCTGGTGCTTTTATGCCAGCAGGATTGAAGGTGTGGTGGAGAACGGTGGCTTCTTGCATATGTTCATTAAACTGGAGTATACAAGTAAATTGCAGTAACAGATTCTTAAACATGTAATAGATTAGTAAGGAGTCTTCGCATTTTGACTACTATTGATATAGTTATTGATAGTTAGAAACTGTTGTTATTTCAGCAAATGCTGTTTAAATAAACGGTACTCATGTTTGTAGTAGTAAATACAAATTTGACATAGAAAAGTAAGGTGAAGCACACAAAAAACTGCACGAACGTACAATTAGCAGCAGCCTCAATCCAAATCTTCACCAGTATAAAGTACTACAAAAAACCCTATGCTGACTGCCCCGTCACAACTCCTCAACATTGACCGCCTTCGTGAACACGATGAGCGCTACTACGAACTCAAAGATCCCAGCATTGTGCAGATGGGTCCTGACTCGTACATGATGTTTGCCTCGGTCGGAAACTCGATTGAACAGCACTGGAAAGTTGGCCGCTTTGTGGCGAGCGATCCTTTTGGTACCTGGACGGAGCTGCAACCAACTCGTTTTCATAATCTTACTGGGCCACAACTCTGTGCGCCAGCAGTTGAGTACGCCGTGATCGATGGTCAGCCGACCTGGACAATGTACATCCAAACCGCTTGTTTTGAAGAAAATGGCGTAATTGCGGTTGCGACTTCAACTGATGGTTTGAATTTTCATGGCAATGCCAAAGCAGTGGTTTCCCGCGAAAGTATTGATACACCACCGGCTCCTATAATCGGTGTTTACGACGTCGGCACTTCCGAGCTGACCTATCAGGGACAAGACTGGCACTGCGTCCTCTACAGTGGTTACCGCCGCGTAGGTTGTGGAGATTTATTTCTTTCAGTCAAACAAAAAGGTGAAGCAGAGTGGGGCAGAGGTGTCTGTATCCTTTCTCAGGAAGATGTACCGTTCCACAATCATCCAGAATACGAATACTTTGAGTGGGGGCTTGAGGGCGCCAAGATTATCCAGTTGGCTGAAGATTCATTTGCGCTGATTGGGGTTTGTTTTATGCCCAAGCCAGATGGTTTCTTGGGGACGCGCCAACGTGTTTTCTTTGCGACTGCCAACACGCCGTTTGGACCATTTACTCCTGTGGGGATGCCAATTGAGCCACAGAAAAATCAATGGAATACCGGCGAAAACGGTCACCCAGATACGATGCTGATCAATAATCAATTAGTAGTTATTTATCAAGAAAGGGCGGGAGATGCCTATCCATGGCATCTGCGTATAACATCTTATGATGTCAACAAATTCTCTTCTTGGATGGCTACAACGACTCTTAGGTCTGGAGCCCCAACCGGCGCCAGCGGTCGTGGTAGTACCCAATCGCCGTTAATGACGGTTCATGCGGAATCCGCTGACACAGTGAGTCAGTTGGATCAAAGTCCCATACTCCAGAGTTAGGCAGTAAAAAACCTGCTGACTCTGGGCGGTCGAGGACTGGATAGGCACAGACGCCGACGATCGGCAAGCCACTACTCAGTCCATCGTCTATTTCCTTGAGCGTGCGTTCCCACCACTCGCCACGGCGTGCACCAAAGCTGCCGGTTTCGCTGACAAAAATTGGTCGATTGTACCGCTCATAGACATCTCTGATCATTTCTGCGAAAGGCACGCGGTCAGGGCTTTCCCAGTCAATCAGTTGGTGTAAAACGGTGTTGTTTTCGCCGGTGATCACCCATTCTTGGTTGTGGATGTAGTAGTTCATGCCGATAATATCGAGGTACTTGGGATCGCCACCCAGCTCGGGATTTTTGCGCCCAGATAGTAAATCCCAGGCTTCAAATCTGATAACTTCATTAAAATCTTTGATATGTTGGAGGGCTTTTTTGCTGGGAGGGTGAACGAGCGGTTCTTGCGGAGCTGAAGGAGATGAGGATGCGTCAGAGTTGTGGGAACTGGTAGCTGTTGTGTTGTCCTCGGTGGAACTTGAAATAGTTGAATCAGCAGAAACTGGCTCGGGCTGTTTGGCCACGCGCCGCATGAACGGATCTACCTGAATAAACCGCACATTGTCATCAACTGCCCAGATAGCATCCATCGCCGCAATCGCCGCTTTGACGAGTTGTGCTTTGAGTTTTCCCCCATTGGCGCGACCTTTTTTGTAGGGTGCCCACCAACCCATGTCCGCACCAATCCAGGCAAAAAACGAGATCTCGTTGATCGGCACGACATACATAGTTTCTGGTGCGGGAGTGTACTTGCGTAAAACTTTGATAACCTCACGGGCATGGGCGGCAAACGCCTGGATAAACTCATCAGAGAAGGGATCAAGCCGAAACGGATAGTCAAAGTGATTGAGATCCCAAATTTGCTGGATGCCGTGCTGGCGTGCAGCCGCCATCATTGGCTCGTACCGCGAGAAGTCATAGACGCCATCGCCCTTGTCCACTGCATTCCAAGACAAGCCTTCCCGCACGGTCAAAAACCCGGCTGCTTTGATTAATTGATAGTCCTTCTCACACAGATCATCATGGCGAGTTTGCCCAAGCAAATTCAGCCGGCGCTTATTTTCAGCCAACGCAGAAGTACACTCAAATCCTGCCTGAATAAACGAGTTAAAGAGTGGCGGTGTTGGCATGAGATTTTTCTCCTTTTGCAACCGTTGTAACTTCATTTTCCAAGTTTATGCCTTCAATTTCTGCAAATAAATCGAGCGCATTTTTGAAAGCCTGATCCATGTTGAAGTACTTGTAGTTAGCCAAACGTCCCACAAAATAAATGTCTTTTAATTTGTCAGCTTCATCTTTGTAGCGCTGGAAAATCGCATCGTTTTCTGGGTTTGGCACGGGGTAGTATGGATCGCCCTCGTCGGTGCTGTACTCGCGACAAATCGTGGTCGTGGGTGACTGTTGATTGTAAATTTTCTTGTACTCGATGATGCGGGTGTGCATGCCGTCTTCGAGTTGAGGGTAGTTCACAACCGAGCCTGCTTGAAACTCTTCTTGATCTAACGTTTCCCATTCAAAGCGAATCGAGCGCCACTGCAGATCTTGTTCGACACTGTGTTTGAAGTCAAAGAATCGGTCAATTGGACCAGTATAAAATAATTTTTCTGCATCTTTGACTTGCTCACGAATATCGAAAAAGTCAGTATTGAGCAGCACGGTAATATTGGGATGATCAAGTAATTTTTCAAACAATTTGGTGTATCCGGCCACTGGCAAGGCCTGGTACTTGTCGCCAAAGTAGCGGTCGTCAAAGTTGTCGCGGACAGGAATCCGTTGCAAGACAGAAGCGTCGAGCTCGTCAGGATAGCGATCCCATTGTTTTTTGGTGTAGTGTTTGAACATTTTTTCGTACAACACTTCACCAACCCGAGCGAGCGCGGCTTCCTCACCATTCTTGGGATTGTCGTTTTTGACTTGATTTAACTTCAGCCACTCGCGCATTTCCTGTTCATTTTGAATATCCAAGCCAAACAGTTTGTTGACGGTGGTGATGTTGACGGGAATTGGGACGAGCTGGCCATCGACTTTGGCCAGGACACGGTGTTCGTACGGCCGCCATTTCGAGAAGCGATTGACGTACTCCCAGACATCTTCAAAGTTGGTGTGAAATAAATGGGCACCATACTTGGAAACCATGTGGCCGGCTTCGTTGGTGAAGTCGTAGCAGTTGCCCGCGATGTGATCACGTTTTTCGATGATCAAAACTTTTTTATTTTTTTGAGTGGCGTAGCGTTCAGCTAGTGTCGCTCCGGAGATTCCGGCGCCCACAATCACGATGTCATATTTTTGCATTGGTTCCTTTACTGTTGGTATTAGATCGAAACTTGGTATGCGGAGTTACCTTTGTAGTACTCAGACACCGAAGTTTCAGCTGCATGCAGCTCTTGCAGTTTTTCCGCCATGATTTTCTTCATGGCTGTGGCTGTTTTATCCCAAGAAGTCTTGTGTAAAACCGCGCGTTCCAGTGCGATCCGCGCTTTTTTTGCTGTCCCTGATTCGTGCAAGTAGTCTGTGATTGCATCAGCCATTTCTTGAGCGGATCGAGCGATCTTGACTTCTTTGGTATAAATTTCTGCAACGTCCCGGATTGCTGTCGAGATAATTGGTTTTTCTGCCGCCATGAACTCGAGTGTTTTAGTGGGACTGATAAACTCCGTAGCTTCATTGAGTGCAAATGGCATGAAGGCAACGTCAAAGCCTTTTAAGTAGGCGGGTAGTTCTTCGTAGTTTTTGCCACCGAGGTAGTGAACGTTGGGCAACGTTGGCAAGTCAGCTTCTGAAATTTTGACCACTGGGCCGATCATCGCAAACTGAACTTCGGGCAGTAACTCGGCAGTTTGTTTGATAAGGTCTAAATCTAGCCGTTCATCGATTACTCCATAGAAACCGACTACTGGACCGGTAATTTTTGCTATATCAGCTGGTAGTTTAGTGCTTTTTTTCAAAGCCTTGGCAAAGTGTTTGCGCTCAACCGAACTGGGGAAGCAGTACACTTCGGGGTGGCGTTTGCGTTTGCTTTCATACAGCGATCGTCCGCCCGTAAAGACCAGATCCGCGACAGTGAGGAGCTGGCGTTCGTCGTTGAGTAGCTCAGGCGGGGCGCCTTTGAACTGGGAAAGTTCATCCATGCAGTCGTAGATCACCATCGAGTAGGGAATCAGCGAACTCATATAGACAAATGAAGGCGAGTAAAACCAGAGTGCTGGTTTATCACTGCGACTGAGTGAAGTGAATGAATAGATAACTTCTTTGAGTGCTTCAAAGTCACCAAACTTAGTTTTGGGTTGCACCACGGTGATACGAGGAAATGGCGTAAACGTATGCGCAGTACCTTCTTCTTCAGGGCGGTAGGCAATTGGTTCTTCAACAAAGATCACATCCATATCTTGAGCCATCCGCTCGAGGAGGTGCTGCGGGCGTTGTTTCACAAATTCATAGCGCAGATGTGAAAAGACGACGATCGTTTGTGGACGGGTAAAGTCGCGTTCTAAAATGTTGAGAATATTTGTTGGATTAACTTCTTGTTTGTATAAGTTAAAGAGAGAGTTGAGGAGTGGTGTTTTACTCATTGGGATAGTACCTTTCAGTATGTTTACTTTGTGAACTGCCGATGATGACACTATACGAAACCACTGATATGTAACAATGAATTTTTAGTAAGAGTCGAGTAAGGAGCTCCAGTTGCATCCCTGCATGCTCCTAAACCAGCTGCTTGCATACATAATAAATGTGTATAGAATATCTTTGCAAAAGCGAGAGGCTACCTATATATGTCAACAAAAAGTGAAAGACGACCTATCCAATTACACGACCAAACGCCTGTTGCGGCTGCTGTACTTGTAAAGTACCTCCGAGTTGATGGTGGCCAAAAGGTCTTAAAGTATCTCGCTTCTGTAGATAATCAAGCAGAAATTACCCAACAAATTCCGCACTCTGTTGAACTAATTGCACCTCCTTCATCATGTGCCCAACAATGTGTCTACTGTTCTGCTGATGCCCGAACCGAACGAGTATTATTGGAACTTAAAGCACGAGGTAGAGAGTCCACCTCACCAGAACACAAGCTGGAGACAGTGCTGGCCGTGGTAGACGAACTGGCAGAAATGGGAACCAAAGGCGCGATTTGGTCAGGAGGAGGAGACTGGTGCGTATATCCCTGGATTACTGAAGCAATTGCGCACGCGCATCAAAAAGGCTTTGAAAATAACTTTTGGATTAGCCACTTTGCGGCGCGCCGATTTACGACAGAAGAAGCAGAACGAGCAGTCCAAAGTTGTACTTCAATACGGGCAAGTGTTGATGGCCCAGACGTGGAAACATACAATGTAATTCGCAATCCACTTAATAAGAAAGCATTTCATATTATGAAGGAAAATGTACGTGCGTTTGTTGCGGCACGTGAGCGAACAGGTTCATCAGTACGGTTGGGCATTCAGATGCTATTACTAGAAAATAATATTTCAAAAATTGAAGAGATGGTTTCCCTTGCCAGCGAGCTGGGCGTGGACTACATTCAGGTACGGCCGATCGAGCCAACTGGTCAACATTATGATGAGCAAGGCAAACCTGTGGGAATTCATAATTATAGTGAGTTTTATAGTAACTTAAGCATGTTCGGCGGCCTTGAAGCGTACTGCAAGGAGCTTGCCGCAAAGTATGGAGTACAAGTACTGTATCGTGCCGATAAGGTTGCTGATATTGAGCAGACTGGCCTAGATACTTTGCCAACTCGTCCCGCTGAGTTCTGTGATGGGGCGCTCCAGCAAGCAGTGATTCAGTTTGACGTTTCTTTCAAAGCACCTGAGTTGCTGCATTGTTACTACCGTGACGACTTAAAACTGCGCTTTACTCCTGGTGAATTGGCAGCAGTGCTTTTTTCTCCTGAGCGTCAGGAATGTGCAGATTGTGCCAATGCTACCCCTGATAAATGTAGTGCAGGTTGTAAGTACGTTACAAGTGGATTCAATCCTGCTATGGTAGCTTTGCGAGGTATGTCAGTGCAGCAACGGTTAATTACAATTCAAGAACTGCTGGGTGATACTGCGGGTATAGAAATGGTCGACCCTTACATTATTTAGAGGGAAGTGTTTCTTGCATTCACTAACTTTGCTATCATACGGTTTTGTATGAATTCACACGTACTTACATCGGAATTTTTTGCGCGCGACACACTGCAAGTGGCACAAGAATTATTAGGGAAATTTTTAGTACATCCCCAAACTTCTAGTGGTGAAAAAGCACTCTGTATTACGGAAGTTGAAGCCTACATTGGTGAAGACGACTTAGCGTCACACGCGCGAGTAGGGAGAACGAAGCGGACCGAGCCAATGTATGGACAGCCAGGCACTGCGTACGTCTACATAATTTATGGAATGCATTGGTGTTTTAATGTGGTAACTGAAGAAAAAGACTTTCCAGCGGCGATTTTAATTCGAGCAGGTGTTTTTTTAAGTAATTCGAATCAAGAAAATGGAGAAAATTTGAATGTGAGCCTGCGAGATGCGGCGCAAGTAAAACAAGTAATTACTGGTCCAGGTCGACTCTGTAGCTTTTTGGAAATTGATGCAAGCTACAATAATCAATTACTGACCTCGGCGCAGTCACTGCATTTTGCCGATCGCGGAGTTGTGGTAGCTGCAGTGCACTCTGGACCCAGAGTGGGTATTTCTCGTGCGGTTGATACTCCGTGGCGTTTCCGCGCGTCTTTTGCGTAATTACTGGCGACACCAAAACTGGCGGCTTACAGTTAATTAAGCAACATCATGGTGCTGCCGACGAAAGCCACTAGAAGTGCCATCACAGCTCCAAGTAAGACAGTCACTACTGAATAGGTATTGGAGGTTTGCATACATTCCTTTCGTGCTTGCTACTTTGTACTGAATTGAGCTTTAGCATAGTAAATTCTTGTTAATTTGTATAAAAGATTTGATCAGAATGCAGTAAGAGTTGTTTACACAAAAAGGTACATCTTCTTACCTAATTTTTACATTCAACTCGTAGAATTAAGTAGTTGAGCAAAATTTCCAGTTGTAAGAGAAATATAGCTATAGTGTGGCTCGAAAGTTATGAAGTAATGAATATACAGGTAGCGTATGCTAAACAAACATACCCATTTACTACAAAACAATATGTCTGGTAATAGACTTCACACCACGCCAGTTGCTCACTCCGATCATTTTCGAATGGTTGTCGAGTCAGCGAATCAAGGTATTTGGATTATGGATACGAATGGTCGTACTTTATATGCCAATCCATGTTTAGCAGAAATGCTGCAACATTCTTTGAATGAAATTCAAAGAAAAAACTTATTTGAATTCTGTTTTCCTGAAGATTTACCTTTTGCTGAAGAACGAATTACTCAAAGTTTACAAGGCAATTCAGAAAATTTTGACTGTCGGTTGAGGACTGCCTCTGGTCGGATGCTTTGGGTACTAGCTTGTACAAATCCCCTCAAAGATGAAAACGATGAAATTATTGGTGTAGTAGGGTACTTTACCGATATCACAGATCGCAAAAATGCTCAACGTGAGCGTGACGCGTTAATTATACAGTTGGATGAGTTAATCTCGATTGCTCCAATTGGCATTGCATTCATTAATAGTGATCTGGAATACATTAAAATTAATAAAATGCTTTCTCAAATAAATGAAAAAACAGTTGCTAATTGTAATTTTGGTACTTATAGTATCAAATA